>NZ_JARVSO010000007.1:0-212978 GCF_030209155.1 Pseudomonas sp. fls2-241-TYG-175
GGCAAGCCGCCTCCCACGGGGTATGCATTCAGTCAGTCACTTTCGTTTTGCCCCCCCCGTTTTGCGCGTCTTGCGGACTTGTGCATAACGATGAGCGCAGGAGCGTGGGAATGATCCCTGGATCTGTACGCTTCCAGCTGCGCCTCAATCCCTTTCCAGCAACACCGGCAACTGCGCCACCAGCTTCTGCGCGTTCAGTGGCGAGCGGATGAAGCCGCGCTGTCTGCCATCCGGCCCGATCAGGGCCAGGTTGCCGCTGTGATCGACGGTGTAGCCCGGCTTGCTGGTGTCTGCCGGAATGAACGGAATACTCAGTGCGCTGGCCAGTTTCTGGATGTCTGCAACAGGCGCAGTCAGGCCGATGTAGCGCGGGTCGAAGTAGCCCAGGTACTGCTTGAGCTGCTGCGGCGTGTCGCGGTTGGGGTCGACGCTGACCAGCACAACGCGCATGTTGTCCACGGCTTCCTGAGGCAGCTTCGTTCTGATGTCCCGTAGCTGTGCCAGCGTGGTGGGGCAGATGTCGGGGCAGTAGGTGTAGCCGAAAAACACCAGCGTCCATTTACCCTTCAACTCGTCCACGGCCACCGGTGCGCCGTTCTGATCATTCATGCTCAACGAAGGCAGGCTGCGGCTTTGCGGCAACAGGATGACGCCTGCGTCGATCAATGCCGTCTGATCCCCCGGTCCTTTGCCGGACAGCACGCGGTTGATGGTCAGGCCCATGATCAGGGCAACGACAGCGACAAGGATGAAGACGGTTTTCTGGGTTCGGGTCATGGCATCAACAGTAGGTAATGATCGGCGAGCAGCGCGATGAACAGCAGGAACAGGTACCACACAGAGTACTTGAACGTGTCGATCGCGGCGTGCGGTCGAGTGCCACGGTACAGCACCCAGCTCCATTGCAGGAAGCGCAACCCCAACGCCAGCGCGCAGAGCAGATAAAGCAGGCCGCTCATGTGAATCACGTACGGCAGCAGACTGACCGCCAGCAGGATGCAGGTGTACAGCACGATATGCAGCTTGGTGTAGTGCTCGCCGTGGGTCACCGGCAGCATCGGGATCTCGACGCGGGCGTACTCGGCCTTGCGATGGATGGCCAGCGCCCAGAAGTGCGGCGGCGTCCAGGCAAAGATGATCAGCACCAACAGCAAGGGCTCGGCGCTGACCTCACCGGTCACCGCCACCCAGCCCAGCAATGGCGGCGCAGCCCCGGCCAGCCCGCCGATGACGATGTTCTGCGGCGTGACACGCTTGAGAAAGCCGGTGTAGATCACCGCGTAACCCAGCAGCGATGCCAGTGTCAGCCAGGCGGTCAGGGCGTTGATGAAGATGAATAGCAACGCCTGACCCGACAGCGCCAGCAACAGCGCAAAGCTCAGCGCCGCGACAGGCGGGACGCGTCCCTGAGCAATCGGCCGATGATGAGTGCGCGCCATCTGCGCATCGATACGCCGGTCCACCACATGATTCACCACAGCCGCGCCCGCCGCGCACAGACCGATGCCCAGATTGCCGACGATCAGCGTCATCCATGGCACCGCCGTGTCAGTCGCCAGAAACATGCCGATCATGGACGTGATCAGCATCAGCAGGACCACCTTGGGTTTGGTCAGCTCAAGGTAGTCCTGCCACAGGTTGTACAGCGAACGCTGGCGGGTCAGTGAAGTCATTTCAGGGCATCTCTCGATCGCAGTCCGGTACCGGCGATCTTTACCAGCGCATCGTGTTCGATGCGCGGCAATGACCACGGCACAGCGACGCGATAGTTGATCAACGTCACGCACAGCATCAGAACCGCGCCGCCCGCACTGTGTGCCACCGCAAGGACCAACGGCAGGTGCAATAGCACGTTGCCCAGCCCGAACAGAAGTTGCACCCCGAGCGCCGCCACCAGCAGCACCGCCAGCCTGTTGAGACCGACACGCCTGAGCTGCCAGGCCAGCGCAAGCAGGGTCAGCGAGACAAGCACCGCGCCCATCCGGTGCGTGAGGTGGATGGCCGTACGCGCCTCACTGTCGAGATGGCCACCCTGATAGTTCGGGCCGATGTGCTGGGTCAGATGAAACGCATTGCTGAAGTCTGCCTCCGGCCACCAGCGGCCCTGACACATGGGCAGATCCGTGCAGGCCATCGCCGCGTAATTGGCGCTCACCCAGCCACCCAGCGCGATCTGCAAGGCCACGACGATGAGCCCGAGCACTGCCAGCATTCGCAGGCGCGCAGGTATCCGTTGCAGAGCAGGGCGGACGCCGCTCAGGCGCAGACTCAGCAGGAACGACAGGCTCAAGGTTGCGACGCCACCCAGCAGATGAACTGCGACCACGGGCGGCCAGAGCTGCAGCGTAACGGTCCACATGCCAAACGCTGCCTGCGCGGCCACGATGCCCAGCAGTCCCGCCGCCAGCTTGAACGGATGCCCCGCCAGATGCCGGTGCCTCCAGGCCTGCGCCGCCAGCAGCAGGATGAGCAGCGTCAGGCCGCCCGCGAAATAACGATGGGTCATCTCGCTCCAGCCTTTGTCCGCCTCCACGGGCGTATCCGGAAAACTCAGCTGCGCATGCTCAAGCTGCCGCTCGGTACCGGGCACGCCGATGAAGCCGTAGCACCCCGGCCAGTCGGGACAGCCCAGTCCCGCGTGGGTCAGTCGCGTGTAGGCACCGAGCATCACGACCACCAGCGCGAGGACGGTAGCCATTAACGCAAGACGAAATCCGGGGCGGATCATGACCATCTCCCTTCAGCCGATGTTCGAGAGTTTCAGCAGGCGGCGCAGGTCTTCGAGCAGGTCCTTGCCGTTGACGTTTGCGTCGTAGCGCAGCACCAGATTGCCGTGCGGATCGATGATCCACAGGTAAGGCGTATGCAGGTCCGGCGCGAGCATACGGTAGCGCGACAGGTCCAGCGGGTAACGCAGCAGGCGCGGGTATTCCCGGTTCAGCTTCGCAGCGTAGTCAGCGTCGAGCGGCTGAGCACCGGCCAGCGCATGACTGGCACGGGCCGCGTCCCGCCCCAGCCCGATCTGCACCTGCCGCGCCAGATACACCAGTTGCTGACACGTCGTCTCGCAGCGACCGGGCGCGCTGACCAGCAGTTGCCAGCGCCGTTCTCCAGCCGACACACCCAGATCCATACGGCCCTGGCCATTGCCGATCAGGTAACCGTGATAACTGCGACTCTCGGGCACCCAGAACCCGAAGACATACATGCAGGTGGCCAGAACCATGGGTGCAAAGGCGATCAGCACCACCAACAGCAATTGCAGACGTCCTTTGCGCCGACGCCTTGCATCAGGCATGTCGATGGGGTTCATGGCGGCTCCCATGCTTGTCCTCCTGCGCGGTTCGGCCTAGCACCCGGCCTCGGTACAGATAAAGGCACAGCAGCGCGGTGGACAGCGCAAACCACTGCACGGCATAGCCCACATGCTTTTCAGGGCTGATCGCTACCACCGGCCAGTCGACCCGGAAAGCCATAGGGCCAGGCTCCAGCCTCATCTCATGGGAATAACCTTCACGGCCCAGCTGGCTCCACAGCTGATCGGCAAAGACTGCGTTTACCAGCCTTGGCCAGGAGCCTTGTGGCGCATCAGGCTCCAGTTGAAAGGGCGCACGGGCGGGCACATAGACCCACGCGTCCAGCGCCTGCAAGTGATTGGGCGTATTGACGACCGGCCTCGTGCGTCGGTCCTTCCAGGGCAGCCAGCCGCGATTGACCAGTACCCAGAGCCCGCTGGCGTGATCCATGAAGGGCTGGAGCAGCTCGACGCCCGCACGGCCGTCGCGAATGCTGTTGTCCAGCAACACGCTATGGGCTGAATCGAAGTGGCCACGAATGTGCACACGACGCCAGGCGGGGTCCTCGGCGTACAACAACTCGCCGATGTTGACGGGAGCGGCGGCGCGGCGCTCGGTGAACTGACTGAGCATGGAACGCTTCTGTTCGCCCCGTTCCAGTTGCCAGAACCCCAGAGCAATCAGAACCGGTAGCAGGAGCAACACGATCAACGTCGGCCACAGTCCCGGTGCGAAGCGCTTCATCACAGCCTCCGGTCCGGCATGACGGCCGGACCTATACTCCACTGCATCATCGCGATTGCTCCTGGAGTCCTCTCATGCTCAAAGCAGCGATTGTTCTAATGCTGGCTGCCACGGTGGCCAGCCTGTTCAGCGGCCTGTTCTTTCTGGTCAGGGACGACGATCACTCGACCCGTCTGCTCAAGGTTCTGGCGTTGCGCGTCATCCTCGCCGGGCTGACCCTGATTCTGATCACCTGGGGGTTCTACAGCGGGCAACTGCCGTCACCCTGACGATGATCGTGTCCATGCTCGCATGGGCATGCAGCCTGTGACTCTCTGCGTCACAAAGCGGACGCGGAGCGTGGGAACGATCAGAGCCAGCCGCGTACACAATCGGAAGGCGCTCTAAATCACGTACACGAACACAAACAGCCCGACCCACACCACGTCCACGAAATGCCAGTACCAGCTCGCCGCTTCGAAGCCGAATTGATGCTCGGCGTCGAAATGCCCGCGCAGGATGCGGATCAGCATCACCAACAGAATGAGCGTGCCCATCGTGACGTGGGCGCCGTGAAACCCGGTCAGCAGGAAGAAGGTCGCGCCGTAGATGCCGGATCCCAGTGTCAGACCCAGTTCCTGAGAGGCATGGATGTACTCTTCGACCTGAAAGAACAGAAAGGTACAGCCCAAAAGGATGGTCAGCGCCAGCCAGCGCTTCAGCGCGGAGCGGTGTCCTTTCTTCAGGGCATGATGGGCGAACGTGATCGTCACGCTGGAGCTGACCAGCAGCACGGTGTTGAGCAACGGCAGTTTCCACGGATCAACAATGCCGCTGGGTGCCGGATAGAGTTTCGGGTCCGGCGTATCGAGCATCGGCCACGTGTATTGGAAGTTCGGCCAGAGCATGTTCGAGATCCCGTTCGCCCCTTCGCCGCCCAGCCACGGCCCCACCCAGATGCGCACGTAGAACAGTACGAAGAAGAACGCCAGAAAGAAGCTCACCTCGGAGAAGATGAACCAGGCCATGCCCCAGCGAAACGAGCGGTCCATCTGCGCGCTGTACAGACCTGCCCGACTTTCCTTCACCACTGCGCTGAACCAGCCATACATCATGTACGCCACCAGTAGCGCGCCGATGAAGAAGATCAACGGACCATTGGAATCGGGCCGCTCGGCTTTCATGTCGTTGAACCAGGTACCAAGCCCGAACATCGTGATCAACAGCGCCACGGTGGCAATGATCGGCCATTTGCTCTGGGCCGGAACGTAGTAATGCTCGTGGGGCGTTGCCATTTCAGTCTCCTTTGACCACCGCTCTTTCGAGCCTTTTGGCCACTGGCACAGCGGGCGTGCGGCGCTCGGTGATGTCGAACAGCGTGTAGGCCAGCGTGAGGTTCTTCACCTCTGCGGGCAGGTCGCGATCGACGATGAAACGCACCGGCATCTCGATACGCTCACCCGGTTGCAGCACTTGTTGGGTGAAACAGAAGCACTCGGTTTTGTGAAAATAGGCCGCGGCCTGACCCGGCGAGATACTGGGTACGGCCTGGGCTTTCATCGGTTGGTCGGTCGGGTTCTGCGCCACGAATATCATCTCGTTGACCGCACCCGGATGAACCTCTATCTGGTCCGTCCGGGGATAGAACGCCCAGACCATGCCAGCCGAATTGGATGACAGGAACTGCACTTTCACCTGACGTGTTTCATCGATGACTTGCGTGCCCTGATACTGATCGCCGGTCTTGCCATTGATGCCAAAGGCCTTGCACATCACGTCGTAAAGCGGCACCAGCGCGAAGCCGAAGGCAAACATGACCAAAGCCATCAGCAGCAGGCGGGTGATGAGTCGTTTGAGAGGCAATGTCTGGTTCATGCGCAACTCACTTCACGTCCGGCGGTGTACTGAAGGTGTGATACGGCGCAGGCGAGGGCAGGCTCCACTCCAATCCCTCGGCACCGTCCCAGGGTTTGGCCGGTGCCGGTGCGCCGCCCCGGATGGTTTTGATCACGATAAACAGAAACAGTAGCTGGGTTGCGCCAAAGGTGAAGGCACCAACCGACGAGAGCATGTTGAAATTGGCGAACTGCAGGTTGTAATCGGGAATCCGGCGCGGCATGCCGGCCAGACCGACAAAATGCATGGGGAAGAACGCCAGGTTCATGCCCACGAAAGACAGCCAGAAATGCAGTTTGGCCAGGGTTTCGTCGTACATGTGCCCGGTCCACTTCGGCAGCCAGTAATACGCCGATGCAAAGATCCCGAAGATCGCTCCCGGCACCAGCACGTAATGAAAGTGCGCAACCACGAAGTAGGTGTCCTGATACTGAAAATCCGCAGGCGCAATCGACAGCATCAGCCCGGAAAACCCGCCGATGCTGAACAGGATCACGAACGCCACGGCAAACAGCATCGGTGCTTCAAACGTCAGCGACCCTTTCCACATGGTGCTGACCCAGTTGAACACCTTCACGCCGGTCGGCACGGCGATCAGCATGGTGGCGTACATGAAGAACAGCTCGCCCACCAACGGTACGCCGACCACGAACATGTGATGCGCCCAGACGATGAAGGACAGAAACGCAATGGCCGCAACTGCATAGACCATTGAGGTGTAGCCGAACAGCGGCTTGCGCGAGAACGCCGGGATGATCGAACTGACTGCTCCGAAGGCAGGCAGGATCATGATGTACACCTCGGGATGACCGAAGAACCAGAACACGTGCTGGAACAGCACCGGATCACCGCCGCCTGCCGCGTTGAAGAAACTGGTGCCGAAATGAATGTCCATCAGCATCATGGTCACGCACCCGGCCAGCACCGGCATCACGGCGATCAACAGAAAGGCGGTGATCAGCCAGGTCCAGACGAACAGCGGCATTTTCATCAGCGTCATGCCGGGCGCGCGCAGATTCAGGATGGTCGCCACCACATTGATCGCACCCATGATTGAGCTGATACCCATCATATGAATGGCAAAAATGAAGAAGGTCACGCTTTCGGGTGCATAGGTCGTGGACAACGGGGCGTAGAAGGTCCAGCCGAAATTGGGTCCGCCGCCGGGCATGAACAGGGTTGAAACCAATAACAGGAACGCCGCAGGCAGCAACCAGAAGCTGAAGTTGTTCATGCGCGGCAGTGCCATGTCCGGCGCGCCGATCATCAACGGGATCATCCAGTTGGCCAGTCCGACGAAGGCAGGCATCACGGCGCCAAAGACCATGATCAGGCCATGCATGGTCGTCATCTGATTGAAAAACTCAGGTTCGACGATCTGCAGACCCGGCTGGAACAGCTCGGCGCGAATCACCATGGCGAACGAACCGCCCAGCAGGAACATGCTGAAACTGAACCACAGGTACATCGTGCCGATGTCCTTGTGATTGGTGGTCAGCACCCAGCGCATCAGGCCCTTGGCAGGACCGTGGGCATGCTCATGGCCAAGGTCGTCAATCACTGCACTCATGTCGGTCTCCCGAGGCAAAAAATGTGCTGAATGGACACTGCTTTTGTGGGACGCACCCCATTCATGGCTGTACCTGCTTGAGCGTCAGCACTTCCCTGGGCGTGACCATGTCGCCCTTGTTGTTGCCCCAGGCGTTGCGCTCGTAGGTCACGACGGCGGCGATATCCACCTCTGACAGCTGTTTGCCGAACGCCGCCATGGCTGTGCCCGGCTTGCCGTTGACGACGATGTTCAGGTGATCGGCAATCGGACCAGTGGCAATTTTCGAGCCTTTGAGGGCCGGGAACATCGGCGGCAGGCCTTGCCCTTCGGGCTGATGACAGGCCACGCAAACGGTGTGATAGACCTTGTCGCCCTGGGCGATGAGCTCTTCGCGGGTCCAGTCCTTGCTGGTCAGCTCCTTGAGCCTCGCGGCCTCCTGCTTGCGCTCGGCCAGCCAGTTTTCATAATCGGCGGGCGAGCGGGCATCGACCACGATGGGCATGAAGCCGTGGTCCTTGCCGCACAGTTCGGTGCATTGACCCCGGTAGATGCCGGGCTTCTCGATCCGCGTCCAGGCTTCGTGAATGAACCCGGGTACCGCGTCACGCTTGACCGCAAACGCTGGCACCCACCAGGAGTGGATCACGTCGGCGCCGGTGACCAGAAAGCGGACCTTCTCGCCGACGGGCAGCACCAGAGGCTGATCCACTTCCAGCAGGTAGTGCTCGCCCTTGTCGTCACGGTTGTGGATCTGATGAGTGGTGGTGGCGAGGTTGCTGAAGAACTCGACGTCCTGTCCCAGGTACTTGTAGTGCCATTTCCATTGATAACCGGTGATCTGGATATCGACGTCCGACTCGCTGGCGTCGTACATGCTGATCAGCGTGCGGGTGGCCGGGATGGCCATGGCGACCAGTATCAGGAACGGAACGACGGTCCAGAGGATTTCGACCGTGGTGTTTTCATGGAAATGCGCAGCCTTCTGGCCTGAGGAGCGACGATGCGCAACTATCGACCAGAGCATGGCGCCAAACACCACCACGCCGATCACCACGCAGATCCAGAAGATGGTCATGTGCAGATCGAACACAGCTCCGCTGACCACTGACGCGCCGGGTGACATGTTGGTCGTCCAGTCTGCGTGTGTCTGCTCGAACGCTGACCACAGCAGCAGGCCCATCCAGACCCTTGGATGCCGCATTTCGGGTTCCCCCCACACACTCTTGTTCTACGCGGATCACGCCGCGGGCAAGGCAGTGGGCTACCGACTGCAGGACCGTGACCAGAGGCCACAAGCCGACTTCCTCAGACATCGAGTATAGACACGGCACGAGGAGCGCAACGCAGCGCCGGATGAGTGCACCGTGTCAGACAGCGGGCGCAGTGACCGGTCAAACCTTCCGAAAACGCTCAAAAAGACGGTTTTTAGAGCGAAAGCATATAAATGTGAATCGGTTATGACAAAAACGTCTGAGGTATTTAGTTAATCAAGCTAACGTATGACTTTGATCAATAACACCCACCTGGTTATATGCTTTCAGGAGCCCATACCGTCATGAACACGGCCGCATTGCGCGAGCAGATACAACGAGCACAACAGCACGAGGCCGAGACAGGCCAGCTGCTGCAACAGCTGAAAACTCAGCTTCCGCACCTTCATCCTGCCATCCACCTGCCCGAAGTTGACGCACAGGGCGCATTGACGCGTTTTGTCACCGCTTATATCGACCTGGTCCCCGATCTGCTGGACGCCGCTCACGAAGTGGCGATCGAGGCAGGCATCGAAGGCCAGATCAAACCGGTACTCAAGATTGCCGAGCACTTTTTCACCGCACCCCCTGAAATCATGCAGGGCCACGAAGGACTCGACAGCCTGCTGGATGAGGCCTATCTGGCGCATCGTCTGGTCGAGGAAGTGAACGATCTTTACATCAAGCACTTCGGCCAGCCGCTGATTCCGTCCAATACGACGGTTGCCAGCGTGATTGCTCACCAATTGATCGGCGAACAGTTTGCCAATCAACTGGACGAGGCTGTCCATCACGCGGTTGATCAATTGCTTGATGATGAGGATTTCGCGCTGGACTCGGTCGAAGCCTATCGCGAAAAACTGAGCAGCCCCGACACCGAAGCCGCCTGGAAGCGCTGGCCGAGTCTGTCACGTCAATTGGGTATCGGTCTGGAACTGGAACGTTCCGCGGGCTGATTCGCCACCGAATTCATGTCTTCGCCGCAAAGGAAGGAGCCGGATGATGCTCCGCTGCGCGAAGACCCATCCGGCTCCCTTGTGTCGATCAGCACTTGCACCGATCAACAGCAGATTGAATCAGGCGGCGCCTGAGCCAATCCCCGTGTTGGTGTACACCCTTCCTTCGAGTCGACGCTTCAAGCCCCGAGGTTCAATCACCAGCTTCGTCCCGTGAGCGGCATTCGCACGCCCCCAGTCCTCAAGCAGCTCCAGACAGGAGTGATCGATGTAGGACAGGTTGTTCAACGGCACATGCAACGTGGTACCGACCGGAACAGTGCCCAGCACCTGAGTCAGCGCCGGCACTTTCAGGAACGTCGCAGCACCCACCAGACGCAGCTCGTACTCGTTCTTGCCCGGCAGCTCGACCAGATTGATCTTCAGTCGCGAAGCCTTGAGCGCCAATTTGACGAGGGTCAGACCGAAGCCCACCAGAACGCCGGTCAACAGGTCGGTGAAGATGATCGCGCCCGCAGTTGCAGCGTAGGTGAACATCGGCATGCGACCGTAGCGACCCAGCCCCTTGAACGTCTTCAGATCGACCAGCTTCAGACCGGTGTACACCAGCACACCTGCAAGGCTCGCGACCGGAATGCTTTGCAGCACGCTGGACAGCAGCAGGACGAACGCCAGCAGCCACAGGCCGTGGAAAATCGTCGAGAAGCGGGTGGTCGCACCGGCCTGAACGTTGGCCGAACTGCGCACGATCACACCCGTCATAGGCAGGGCACCCAACAGGCCGCACAGCATGTTACCCACGCCCTGGGCACTCAGTTCCTTATCGAAGTCCGACCGCACGCCGCTGTGCATGCGGTCCACCGCTGCGGCAGAGAGCAGTGTTTCGGCACTGGCGATGAAGGCCACGGCGATGGCCGCGATCAGGATCGCAGGATCGGCCAGGTTCATCAGGTCGGCAGGGCGCAGCCAGTCGATGGCTTCGGAGAGGTTTTCAGGAACCTGCACACGCTTGACGTCCAGCGCCATGAACAGGCTGATGGCGGTCGCAATACCGACCCCCAGCAGGGCACCCGGAACGAAGCGCAGCGACGCAGGGCGAATCTTGTCCCAGCCCCACATGATCAGGATGGTACCCAGGCCCAGCATACCGGCTTGCATACCCGATCCCGGCCCAAAGGCCTGGACCAGCGTCGTCGGGAAACCGATCAGGTTATCCAGCCCGGAGGGTTTCGGTCCGCTGTCGAACATCACATGGGCCTGTGACAGCACGATCAGGATACCGATACCGGCGAGCATGCCGTAGACCACGGCCGGTGCCGTGACACGGAACCAGCAACCGAGCTTGAAGCGGCCGGCCAACAATTGAAGCAGACCTGCCAACAGCAGAATCGGCCCCAACATCGCCATTCCATGCTCGCGCACCACTTCGAAGACCAGTACCGCCAGACCTGCGGCCGGACCGCTGACCTGCAAAGGCGAGCCGGCCAGCCAGCCGACGACTAGACCACCGATGATGCCGGTGATCAGACCCTTGGCTGGTGGCATGCCGGATGCGATTGCGATCCCCATGCACAAGGGCAGGGCTACCAGGAACACGACCACGGAAGCGAGCAGCTCCCGTGGTAAAACGGATTTCAATGCTGTAGCACCCATGACACTTCTCCGGGATTCTTCAGACGAGGCAAAGCTGGCGGCGCGCTCCATGCGCAGCCGCCACCAGCTAAAGAAGGGTGTGCCGTCAGTCGTGACTGATATCAGTCAGCTGAAAAGCGTGCTTTCGGGGAAGCCATCGGTGTCGGGCCCGAGCCGTCGAGCGGCACGAAGCGGTCACTTTCAGCGTCATAGGCCAGGATTTCACTGGTTTCGATGCTGTAGACCCAGCCGTGAATGAACAGCTGACCGCTGGCCATCTTGGCTGCAACCGAAGGGTGCGTGCGCAAGTGATGCAACTGGGAAATCACGTTTTCCTGAGTCAGGACCTGCATGGTTTCCAGCTCGCCACTGCAACTGCAATTCTGTTCAACGACGGTACGGGCAACCTCAGCGTGGCGCAGCCAGGCTTTTACCGTCGGCATCTTGTCCAGGCTGTCGGGATTGAGCACCGCTCGCATGGCACCGCAGTCAGAGTGACCGCAGACGATGATGTGTTGTACGCCCAGCGCAACGACCGCGTATTCCAGAGCCGTGGATACACCACCGTTCATCTGGCCGTACGGCGGAACGACGTTGCCGACGTTACGGGTCACGAAAAGGTCGCCCGGCGAGCTTTGAGTGATCAGCTCGGGAACGATGCGCGAATCCGCGCAGGTGATGAACATGGCTCGCGGCGATTGCGCGGTAGCCAGCTTTTTGAAGAGTTCTTCCTGTTGGGGGAAGACTTCCTTACGAAAATGTACGAAGCCATCGACGATGTGTTTCAACGCTACGTCGGCGCTATCCGAGTGGCTATGTGTGCTGGCCGACGTAGCCGACGGCTGTTTATCCATGTCTCTCATGTCTTCATCCTCTCTGACGGATTGATGTGGATTTCTCATGCGTGCTTAACCAGAGCCGGATGTGATCCCTGTTGTTTGGCCTCACGAACAAATCCTTTGAACGCTACCGCTGGTGTCACTCCGAGTTACAGACTAAACGCCCAAGCTTAAGTGAAACTGAATGCGACCGCTCTGGCATGCGGGTTTGCACGATAGTCCCAAGTTCGTTACAGCAATGACATCTGCCCGCCCGGAGGGCAAAACGCGTCGCAATCGAGCACGAAACTCTCACGCCTGTTCAATCCCAATCGCTTGATCGACATCGCATAACGTTGAGCAAGCAGGTCTGCAAATGGACCTTCACCGCGCATGCGAGTGCCAAACTGGCTGTCGTACAGCGCACCGCCCCGGCTCTGGCGGATCAGACTCAACACATGATCGGCGCGCTGGGGGTAATGCGTCTTCAGCCACTCGTCGAACAAGGGCGCCACTTCAAGTGGCAGACGCAGCATCACATAACTTGCGCTCAAGGCACCTGCCGCTTTCGCCTCGCTCAGCATGGCTTCCAGCTCACTGTCGTTGATCATTGGAATGATCGGCGCGCACAGCACGCCAACCGGCACACCGGCCTGACGCAACACCTTGATCGCCCTCAACCGTGCCTTGGGTGCTGCGGCCCTCGGCTCGAGGATGCGCTTGAGCTCGTCGTCCAGCGTCGTCAGGCTGATGAACACCGACACCAGCCGCAGCCTGGCCATTTCCGCCAGCAGATCCAGGTCACGCAGGATCAGCGAGCCTTTGGTAATGATGCTGACCGGGTGACGATAGCGCAGCAATACCTCCAACGTGGCCCGAGTGATTTTATGCTCACGCTCGATGGGTTGGTAAGGATCGGTATTGGCACCCAGCGTGATTGGCGCGCAGCGGTAACCGGGCTTGGACAGCTGTTGTTCCAGCAACGCCGCCGCGTTGGTCTTGGCGATCAGCTTCGTCTCGAAATCCAGGCCCGGCGACATGTCCCAGTACGCATGGCTGGGCCTGGCGAAGCAGTAGATGCAGCCATGCTCACAGCCTCGATAAGGATTGATCGAGCGATCAAACGGAATGTCCGGAGAGCTGTTGCGAGTGATGATGCTCTTGGCGGTCTCGAAGGAGACTGTCGTGCCCTGAGTCATCGGCACTTCCTGATACCAGCCGTCGTCCTCGGCAAAGGAACGACTGGGTGCAAAGCGGTTGTGCGGGTTGGTGGCGGTTCCGCGGCCGCGAATCGGAGAGGAACTGGACATGGATTGACGCCTGAAATACTGTTTTTATATACAGTACAGCACCAAGCAAATGGCCACTCATTAAATACCCGTCACCCTGACAAACGGCACAGCGGGCAGTTGATGGGCGACGCCCGTTTTCAAATCCGGTAACAGGAAAGCGTTTCCCTTGCCGACGCCATTCCGTTATCACTCGTCCCCGGACGGCTTATGGAAAAGCCCGTCCAGTCTCACTATCCGCACTGAAAAGGATTTCAGGCATGCACACTGTTTTTTCCGTAGCGGCCCTGACAGGCGCTTCAATGTTATCGCTCTCCTTCATGCAGGCCCATGCGGCCGGGCTTTCTGACGGCAGCAAGCCATTTGATCAGTACCACTGGGTCACGACCCACAATTCGTACGAAAAAATAAACCAGAACCTCAAGGAAATGCCCCAGCAGTTATCAGATGGCGTGCGGGGCTTCATGCTCGACCTTTACACGGATCACAAGCAGAAGGGTTTCAACCGAATAATCGTGTGTCACAAGAGCCTCGCCTGCTATGGACCTTGGGGCAATCATCTGAAAAATGAATTCATTCCATTCCTCAAAGCCAATCCAGCTGAAGTGGTCACGCTGTTCCTGGAAAGCTACGTAACCCGCGACGACCTTCAGCAGGTCTTCGCCAGCGTTCCTGAACTGGCCGATTACTCATTCGATCCTGACAACTTCGCGAACGAACAGTGGCCGACGCTGGATGAAATGGCGCGTAGCAACAATCGCCTGATTCTGCTGACAGACCGATCGGAACTGGAAGGCAACTACGCCGTGGGGAACAAAGCCGTCAAAGTGCTTTATGACCAGGACTGGCTGGTACAGAACCGCTGGGACACGCTGGGGGCGGTGGCCACAAGCCTGTTGGCTTTTCATGACTTTTCGTGCCCGACACGCTGGAGCGATGTGCCGCTGAATACCCGAACAGTGGCTCGGGAAACAGGCAAGCGCTGGAACCGGCTGTTTCTGATGAATCAGTTCCACACCGCCACCTCCACGACCTTCGACTCTGGCTCCTTCGACAACAACCTGACCTACCTCAGGCACCGCACTGATAACTGTGGCGTCACGCCAAACTTCATTGGCATCAACAACTATCAGAATGGCGACACACTGGCCTACACACAAGCGCTGACCCAGGGCGGGATCTACTTGTGGGAAGGCCATGGTGCCGACAGGACGCAAGACACGGTGTGCGTGATCCCCAACGGTACACAAACACTGCTTCTGCCCGAAATGGGTTGCGAGAACGATGAGGCTCAATCGCTTTCGCTGTCGGGTATCGCAAAAGGCACACGGATTACCGTTTTCGACAGTCCCCACGCCAGCACTGACGACGACTACGCCACGGTCGACGTCAAACGGGACATCGGTATTTCCGAGCACGTTATCGTTCATGAGTTTGAACGTACGCTTGAGACCGACGACTACCGCGTGAACTACTTCAAGTACAACGGGCTTAATGGCAAGGTTTCCCGGGTGGAAATCCAAGTGCCTTGAAGTGGGCGCTGGAACAAAGGCTCGTCTGATCAGGCGAGCCCTTGATACATGGAAACCAGACTGGCAGCCGCGTACATATTGCCACCTGTCACTTTTGTCAGTAGACGATTTTTTCAGCGAGGACTAGCGTAACTGGACGCCAGATTCAATCCGACGCTGGCCCTTTACCTGACAGCGAGGTGGGTAATGGCCAAGTATGAAATTCGCCTGTCTACCGAGAATATCGAAACGCGAGGCTCCGTCAAAATAGCGATCCGGTTTTATGAAGAAGATGAGCTTCAAGACAAAGCCTTGATCACGTTGGTTACCCGAGAAGATTACAAAATAAAAGGCAGTCTGGGCCAGGATGAGCAAGCGCTCATTGATTTGGCGACGGCATTTGAAAGAAAGATTCTTGAGTTGACTGATGGCTGATAAATACACCGTCCAATACATTTTATGCTGCAAGACCAGATAACATGGAGAAAAAACTATGGCCAGCCGTGAAGTTCGACTTTCAGTCGAAGATTTTGAAAACGATAAAATCCCGGAAGTCGTTATAGAGTTCTATAAGGAAGACGAGCTTCAGTACGCGGCGTATGTCACTTCGTCTGGCAAGCTCGACACCGTCGGAAGTCCGGCTGATGTAGACGGCCAAGCGGGGACTGATCAACGAGATGACGCCATCCTCATTGAACTGGCCAACGCTTTTATAAAAATGAAGCTCGATTGATGCGTTTACCTGCCATGAACAATGAGCGCTTTTCTTCACGTTTGTTCATGGCAGATACCGTTCCACTCAGCTCGGATCAACCGGCTTTTTCAACTTCGGATTCGGAAAGAACTGCACGCCCTGCACCTTCGGATCAGCCGGCTTGACCACCACCTTGTTGACCCGTGTGCCCAGCTCTTTCGGCACCGAAAGCCCCTGCTCGTTGAGCGTATCGCTGTAGCCGCAGTGCACGCATTCGCGGTGCGGCACGTCGTCTTCGCTCCACATCATCAGCTTGTCAGGCTCGCTGCACGCCGGGCAGACAGCCCCGGCGATGAAGCGTTTTTTGGTAACGACCGCAGGTGTATCGGTCATGCTGCCGCGTCCTCACTCAGACCACTGTGGCGCAAGAGTGCGTCAATCGACGGCTCGCGTCCGCGGAAGTCGACGAACAGCACCATCGGCGCCTGCGAACCGCCACGGGCCAGAATGGCTTCGCGGAAAGCACGACCGGTTTCGGCATTGAGCACGCCGTCTTCCTCAAACTTCGAGAACGCATCGGCCGACAGCACTTCAGCCCACTTGTAGCTGTAGTAACCCGCTGCGTAGCCGCCCGCGAAGATGTGCGCGAAGCTGTTCGGGAAACGGTTGTAGGCCGGTGGACGCATGACCGACACCTCGTCACGAATGCCCTCCAGCACCTGCAGCACACTGCGGCCGTCGCCGTGAGTGGCGTGCAGTTCGAAGTCGAACAGCGAGAACTCCAACTGACGCACCATCATCAGGCCGGAATGGAAGTTACGCGCAGCGAGCATCTTTTCCAGCAAGTCCTGGGGCAGCGGTGCACCGGTTTCGTAGTGACCGGAAATCAGCGCCAGGCCTTCCGGCTCCCAGCACCAGTTTTCCATGAACTGACTTGGCAGTTCGACCGCGTCCCATGCCACACCATTGATCCCGGATACACCCGCGTGATCGATACGGGTCAGCAGGTGATGCAGACCGTGGCCGAACTCGTGGAACAGCGTGGTGACTTCGTCGTGGGTCAGCAGTGCAGGCTTGCCACCGACGGCCGGGGTGAAGTTGCAGACCAGATTGGCCACCGGGCTCTGCAGGGTGCCCTCGGCGGTGCGGCGACGGTCGCGAGCGCCGTCCATCCAGGCGCCGCCACGCTTGTTGGCGCGGGCGTACAGGTCGAAGAAGAAGCGGCCGACGTGCTGACCGTTTTCCTTGATTTCGAACAGACGAACGTCCGGATGCCAGCTGTCGAAGCCTTTCTGCTCGGCGATTTCGATGCCATACAGACGCTGAACGATGGCAAACAGGCCGCTCAGTACCTTGTCGATGGGGAAGTAAACCCGCAGGGCTTCCTGGGAAACGCTGTAACGCTGCTCACGCAGCTTTTCGCTGTAGAAGCCGCTGTCCCAGCTTTGCAGATCCGGGCAACCCTGTTCGGCGGCGTAGGCCTTGAGTTCTTCCAGATCCTGCACGGCAAACGGCTTGCTGCGCTTGGCCAGATCGCGCAGGAAGCTCAGCACCTGATCGCTGGACTCGGCCATCTTGGTCGCCAGGCTCAGCTCCGCGAAGTTCGCGTAACCCAGCAGTTGGGCCAGTTCCTGACGCAGGTCGAGGATCTGCTCCATGACCGGGCCGTTGTCGTTGTTGCCGGCATTCGGGCCTTGATCGGACGCACGAGTGCAGTAGGCCGCGTAGACTTCTTCACGCAGCGCGCGGTCTTCGGCGTAGGTCATCACCGCGTAGTAACTCGGGAACTCCAGTGTGATCAGGTAGCCATCCAGCCCCTTGGCCTTCGCTGCGGCCGCCATCTGCTGCTTGGCCGAGTCGGTCAGGCCAGCGAGGGCGGACTCATCGGCGACCAATTTGGTCCAGGCCTGAGTGGCGTCCAGCAATTGGTTGGAGAACTGGCTGCCCAGTTCCGACAGCTTACTCTGCACTTCGGCATAACGTTTCTGCTGCTCGGGCGGCAAGTCGATACCGGACAGGCGGAAGTCACGCAGCGACTGCTCCAGAATGGTCTTCTGGCCGACATCAAAATTCGCCGCTTCAGGACTGTTGGCCAGCGCTTCATAGGCCTGGAACAGCTCGCGGTTCTGGCCCATCTCCGTGGAGTAGGCGCTCAATGCCGGCAGGCAGGATTCATAGGCTTCGCGCAGCTCGGCGCTGTTGCACACGGCATTCAAGTGGCTGACCGGGCTCCAGGCGGCGCCCAGGCGATCATTCAACTCGTCCATGGTCAGCACCAGTCCGGCCCAGGTCGGAGTCGATCCCTGTTTGGCGAGAATATCGGCAATTGCAGCGCGGTTGTCCGCCAGAATCTGTTCGATGGCAGGTTTGACATGCTCGGCACGGATCGCCGAGAAGGGTGGCAGGTCGTACGATTGCAGAAGCGGGTTGTTCGCGCTCACGGTTTTGCACCTTGGCTGGAAGAAACACTCCTGCATCTTAATTACAATCGACGCCGACCGCAGCATCGAAACCCGCTTCACTCACCTATCACTGCCAAAGAAGGAGCCTATCGTGGCCATTCGCAAGTTCCAGGACCACACACCATCGCTCGGCGAACGGGCCTTCGTCGACCATTCGGCGGTGGTGATCGGCGATGTGGAGATCGGTGCCGACAGCTCCATCTGGCCACTGACCGTGGTGCGCGGCGACATGCACCGCATTCGCATCGGTGCGCGCACCAGCGTGCAAGACGGCAGTGTGCTGCACATCACCCACGCCGGGCCGTTCAATCCCGACGGTTTTCCCCTGCTGATCGGCGATGAAGTGACCATCGGCCACAAGGCCATGCTGCACGGCTGCACCATCGGCAACCGGATCCTGATCGGCATGGGCTCGACCATCATGGACGGCGCGGTCGTGGAAGATCAGGTGATCATTGGTGCGGGCAGCCTGGTGCCGCCGGGCAAAGTGCTGGAAAGCGGCTTTTTGTATGTAGGCCGCCCGGTCAAACAGGTGAGGCCGTTGACCGAAAAGGAAATCGCATTCTTCCCTTACAGCGCGACCAACTACGTGAAACTCAAGGATCAGCACCTGGCGGAAGGCTTTGACCAGCCATGCTGAAGAATCTGCAGTTCGAGGCCCCCATGCATTACCAGAACATTCTTTTCGACCTCGACGGTACGCTGACCGATCCGCGTCTGGGCATCACCCGATCGATCCAGTTCGCACTGGCAAAACTAGGTATCGACGAGCCGGATATCACCAGACTGGAACACTTCATCGGCCCACCGCTGTTGCAAGCGTTCATGCAGTTTTACGACATGGACGAAGCCCGCGCGTGGCAAGCCGTCGGCTTCTACCGCGAGCGCTTCCGTGTGACCGGGCTGTATGAAAACGAAGTGTTCGATGGCATTGCCGAAATGCTGGAAACCCTGGGCGGGCAGGGCAGACGTCTGTACATCGCCACGTCCAAACCGTGGGAGTTCGCCCGGGAAATCGCCCGGCACTTCGATTTCGCCAGACACTTCATCGTGATCTACGGCAGCGAACTGGACGGCACCCGCACCGACAAGGTCGAACTCATCGCCCACCTGCTCGCCGAAGAAAAGCTCGACCCGGCGCACACCCTGATGATCGGCGACCGCAAACACGACCTGATCGGCGGCATCCGCAACGGGCTGGACGTTGCTGCGGTGGGATACGGGTTTGGCAGCCATGAAGAACTCACGGCGGAAAACCCGACGTATCACTTTGCGACCGTGGCCGAGTTGCATGAGGCCTTTATGGGCAGATAAACAAAATGTAAGCGTGCCTGGGTTGACGCTCTCGCTATCTGCTCTACACTCTGCTTTGTAGCTACATTGTTGCTACAGAACTTGAAGGTGACACCATGGCAACAATATTGAAAAACACCGACGTCCGGTGCCGTATCGATGTGGACTTGAAAGAGCGTGCCACAGCGATACTGGACGCTTGTGGGCTGAGCGTAAGCGAGGCGATGCGCCTTTTCTTTCGCCAGGTCGTCGAGGTAGAAGGGCTCCCCTTCGAGGTTCGTGTGCCGTCGGCACGGACCGCAAAAGCGTTGCAAGAGGCTCGCGAAATTCGCCAGCAGTACGAGTCCATGGATGAGATGTTGAGTGACCTGAATGGCGAAACCTCTGAAAAAACCCAACCCAAAGCGCGCAGAAAGGCCTAAGCGTTGCGCTTACACAAACACGTTCAACAAAGCCTGGGATCGATACAAACGAGCCGGCATACGCGACATGGCGGCAGCCTCGGACGTTATGGCAATGATATTCCAGGGCAAGACATTGCCAGCGCACTATCAGGATCATGAACTGACGGGCAATTGGGACGGGGCCAGGGAATGCCACATTGGCGGAGATTTCCTGCTGGTTTATCAGCTATCCGCAGACTTGGTCACGTTTGTGGATCTCGGCAGCCATTCCGAGCTGTTTGGCTGAATGTCCAGAGACGAAAAGGTGACTGGAGTCATGCGCTCGGCTCACTGAATTCTCAGTCTGTGCCATGTGTGACGCGGAGCGTCACGGGAGGCAGCCCACGCGGAGCGATGGGCACGATCAGTGTTGAGGCTGACTTGTGCACAACGACGAGCGCGGAGCATGGGCACGAACAGTGTGCTTGAGACCATGATCGTTCCCACGCTCCAGCGTGGTAACGCCGCTCAGGACGCTCCGCGTCCGGCCGTGATGCGAAGCAGCGCGGCGTGGCGCGCTCACGGCATCAATCGCTGCAGAGCCGCCTTGCGTGAATCGGCAGGCAAGCCACCGAGCTTCTCCACTGCCTGGAAGAACGCTTCCCAGTCGCCATTCACTTGCTTGAACAGCGCCTCGAATGCAGGCACCCACTGGTCATAGAGCCCGAAGGGCAGCAGCTTGGCGTTGTTCATCGGGCTGTTGATCCAGCCATCGAAGCGTTTGTCGCCGCCCCATTGCTCATCGCGCAACGTCCGATAGTCACGGCGCATGCGCTCGAACTCGGCCGTCTTGCGTTGGCGCATGACTTCAGGCGTCAACGGCTGGCGATAAAGCGCTTTCAGACGCTCACGCGTATCGAGCACCAGTTGAATGAACTGATCGCGCCGTCTGGACTGCGAAACGCTCTCAGGCGGCAACCCACGTGCCGCACGCCACTGACGCGTACCTTCCTGCTCGACGAAGCTGGCGTACGATTCGTTGAATTCCGTATCGTCCTTCACATAGAAACGCTGATGCGCCAATTCGTGAAAAATCAGCGTGGCCAGCCTTTCATCGCCCCAGCCCAGCATCGAACTGAGGATCGGGTCGTTGAACCAGCCCAATGTCGAATACGCTTCTACGCCACTGAGGTACACATCCTTGCCTGCCTGACGCTGCAAGGCTGCTTCACCGCGAGCGCCACCCGGGCTGTAATAGCCGCGATAAGCCACACAACCGGCAATCGGAAAACAGTGGGTCACCGGATCCAGAGAGAACTCATCTGTGGCAAACACGTTCCATACCACGTAAGGACGGCCCAGATCGGCATACAGGCGATAGCTCTTGTTGTCCGGCAGGTGCAGGTGTTCGCTGGCGAAGGCCCGGGCCTTTTGCGACTGGGCCAGGTGTGCCCGAAGCGTTGGATCGCGACCGGGATCGGCAATGATCTCGTCCACCGGTTCGCGGGCCTGCAACAGCTCCCATTGCCCCTGCGCCAACTGACCGTAATAGGCCACGCTGGAACAGCCACTCAGCAACAAGACCGCCACTACCGGCAAAGCCTGCCAAAGGCGTAAAACAAGGAGTCGTGGCATACACAGCCTTAAAATCGGAACACAGTGCTGTTATGCAGGACAGACAAGACCGACGCAACTATCATCGCCGCCGGTTCAGAAATGGAGCACAGCATGCGCGTCATGACACTGATTCTCGCCCTGACAACCCTTGCAGGTTGCGCCGGTCCATTGCCTGCCGTTGACCCGAACATGGCCTGGGTCGATCTGCGCACCATCACCGGCAAAGTGGTCATGGCGGACAAGCTCGACGGCAAGAACACCTATGACGGCCGCTATTTCCAGGTCACACCCGGCAGCCATTCGCTGCAAGTGCGTTACGACTATGAGTATCGATACGGAAGTCTCGGCCTGATGGGCGACGACTACACCGAAATTACCTGCTTCGTTGAAGTCGACTACGCGCATTTCGCTGCCGGGCAGCGATACGTGCTTGAGGTGAGGTCACTGACCAATGATGTCGATGCGTGGCTGTACGACGCCGAGCGAAAAACGGTCGCGCAGGAGGGGAATATTCACTGCATCTGATCAGCGATCATTGCGCTGATAAATGATTTTTTTTGTGCCGTTCTCACAGCTGCCCACGACCATGTTCTGATCCGTGACTTCGTCATTGGTGACGATTTCCAGCGTGTAGGACGTGACATTGTTCGCCTGGATCCGTGCCTCGATTTCGTCCTTGAGCTCATCACAGGACTTCGGGGCCGCCACAGCATTTACAGCCAGCAGGGTACAGGCCACTGCCAAAGCAAAACGTTTCATGCTTGACCCTCTTCCAATACACATAACCGGCGAAAGGAACACTGTTGTGGGAGGCGGCTTGCCGGCGAATCAATAGCCCATCCAACCTGGCAACGACTGGAACAACGCTATTGTCGGCCAGCCACCTCACACGAAATCTAAACTACCGAATCAGCTCAGCAGGGTAGCGTCGAGCGTGATGTTGGCGTTCAGCACCTTGGACACGGGGCAGCCTTCTTTGGCTTTATTGGTCAACTCGTTGAACTGCTCCTGAGTCGCGCCTGGCACCTTGGCTTTCAGTATCAGATGCACAGCAGTGATCGCGAAACCGCCTTCCACCTGGTCGAGCGTGACTTCAGCCTGGGTATCGATGCTGTCGGCTGTGAAGCCTGCGTCGCCCAGAATCATCGACAGCGCCATCGAGAAGCAACCCGCATGGGCCGCGCCGATCAGTTCTTCGGGATTGGTGCCTTTGCCGCCTTCAAAACGAGCCTTGAAGCCGTATGGATGCTCGCGCAGTGCTGCGGTTTCAGTCGAGATGCTGCCGATACCGGTTTTCAGATCACCAGCCCAGTGTGCCGATGCTTTCTTGACGATGCTCATGGTCGCTCCTTGAAGGAATGGATTGAGTCTTTTGCACGTGACAGGATTCTGAGGATAGACGGCACCGGAAAGTTCAAATCGACTAAAGACCTAGTATTTAAGTAGGTTTTTTTCCGCGTCATCTATTGAAACACCAGGCTTGTGCCCGCACTGTTGTTTCATCGTGGGCAGCTCCTTGAGCCGACCCAACACAATTCGAGGAGCTACCCTGGCCTATGAAACGTCTGGCAGATGTAAAGATTTCCACCCTTGATCTGGTGCCCGTGCGCCACGATAAAGGCCCCGCCGACTCTCTGCGCAACTCGCTGAATCTGGCGCAACACGTCGAAAAACTGGGCTACAACCGCTTCTGGGTCGCCGAACACCACAACATGGACGGCATCGCCAGTTCGGCAACGTCGGTGCTGCTGGCGTATCTGGCAGGCGGTACTTCGACCATCCGGGTCGGCGCGGGCGGCATCATGCTGCCCAACCATGCGCCACTGGTGGTGGCCGAGCAGTTCGGCACCCTGGCGAGCCTGTATCCGGACCGCATCGATCTGGGCCTGGGCCGTGCGCCCGGTTCCGATCAGATGACCGCCCGCGCGCTGCGCCGCGAACGTTCCGGCAGTGCCGATGACTTCCCGGATGACGTGACCGAACTGATGGAGTACCTGGGACCGCGTACACCTGATCAAAAAGTGATCGCCGTTCCAGGTTCAGGCACCAATGTGCCGATCTGGCTGCTGGGCTCAAGTCTGTTCAGCGCTCAGCTGGCAGGGATGCGCGGTTTGCCTTACGCCTTCGCCTCGCACTTCGCGCCGCGCTACATGCACGAAGCGATTCGCGTCTACCGCAATCACTTCCAGCCTTCGGCAGTGCTCGACAAGCCTTACGTGATGCTGGGCGTGCCGCTGTCGGCCGCAGAGACGGACGAGAAGGCCGAATACCTGGCGACGTCGGTGTACCAGCGTATTCTGGCGCTGATGCGTGGTCACAGCCTGATGCAACGTCCACCGGTGGAGTCCATGGACGGCCTGTGGCTGCCGCACGAACGTGAAGCGGTGGCGAGCTTTCTGGGGCTGGCGATGGTCGGCGGCCCGGACAAGATCCGCGCCAAACTGGACGTGCTGCTGGAGCAGACCGATGCCGATGAGCTGATCTTTACCTGCGACATGTACGAGCACGAAGACCGTCTGCGGTCCTACGAAATCCTGGCTCAGGTCGCACACGGCTAAACGCTTGCTGCACAGACACGAAAAAGCCCGCACCATTCGCTGAATCACTGTTCAGCGTAGGGTGCGGGCTTTTTTTTACAGCTTGAACACGGGGTCTGGCACGGGCTGGATTTACATCGAGCCGGCCTGACTATCAACCGCGCTTATAAACGATTTCCTTGGCGCCACCTTCGCAGGTGCCAACCACTTGCAGATCAGCAGCACTGCCTTTCTCGACCACTTCAAGCGTGTAGGAAGAAACACCCTTGGCCTGAAGCTTGGCGTCGATTTCGCTTTTCAGCTCTTCACATGGCTTGCCTGCCGCCAGGGCGGTGCCCGCGATGCTCAACAAACCTACTGCCAACAAAATCTTCTTCATGGGTATCCCCTTTCGTCCGGCCAAATGCAGACGCCATCGGAACAGGCGCCCATTGAACATCCCTACGCCCACCTGTGAGCCATGATGGCTCATGTCAGTGTGTAGCGCAGGTTATGGCAATCGGCCAGCCGAAAGGTTCAAGGACGATCAGCTGCGTTCGATGCGAAAGCCCACTTTCAAGGTGACCTGATAGTGGCCAACCTTGTTGTTGTCCACGATATGGCCGCGGGTTTCGGTCACTTCGAACCATTCAAGGTTCTTGATGCTTTTGCTGGCTTCGGCCAAAGCGTTCTGGATAGCGTCTTCAACGGTGGTGGTGGACGATCCGACGATTTCGACTTTCTTGTACGTGTGATGATCACTCATGGCAGTTCTCCTGAAGGTCTTTGAACACGTCGTTAAAACCAACGCTCCAGACTTCTGTCAGGAAAAAGCAGGTAAAAGTTCAGACTTTGCAAAATGGCATCGCACTTTCCAATGAGCCCGCAGTCGGAATCATCACACGCCCACTCACCATTGCAGGAGAAACACCATGGCTAGTACTTCACTTCGCAAGGCCTCGTTGCAGAGTATGGAAGCGGAGATCGAGAGTCTCTTGAAGTCGCTCGAGGGCCTGAAAGCCGATGCTTCCGACGAGTCGCGCAAAACCCTGAAAAACCTCAAGGCCAATGCTGAAAGTGCTCTGAGCCATTCGCGCAGCCTGCTCAGCGATGTCTACGAAGACGTCAAAGAGAAGACCCGTGAAAATGCGCTGGCCACTCGTGACTACGCTCAGGAACACCCTTGGACCACCGCAGGCGTTGCTGTGGGTGCCCTCGGCCTGCTGGCAGCCTACCTGCTGTGCAAGCGCGGCAACTGATCAGTTTCTGATCGGGTCTTCAGACCGCAGCAGCTCATTTTTCAACCATTGAGCCAACTGCTGTGCGCGGCCATCGGCCATACGTCTGGGCACCCATAACGCCAGTTGCGCCGGGGTTTCGCTGAAACCCCATGGCGCAACCAGGCGTCCGGCCCTGAGGTCATCGACCACCAGCGGCTCGGGCGCAATCGCGATCCCAAGGCCTGCCACGGCCGCCTCCAGCAAATAATACAAATGCTCGAAGCCCTGTCCGAACCGCAATGACTGCGGGTCGATGCCGTTGTGTTGCGCCCAGCTTGGCCATGCCTGCGGCCGCGAGGTGGTCTGCAGCAGGGATTCGTCCAGCAGCGCTTCGGCGGGCGCATTGCACAGGCTGTCGAAACGCGCAAAGCGTGGGCTCAGTACCGGGCCGATTCGTTCGCTGGCCAGCTCGAACACCTGCATGTCGGCAGGCCAGGGCGGTTCGGCGAACACCAGCAGGGCATCCAGACCGGGACGGCGAGGGTCCAGATCGCCCTCGCCTGCCGACAGGTGCAGGCGCAGATCCGGCAACTCCGCATTCAAGCGACTCAGGCGTGGAATGAACCAGCGCGCCAGCAGGCTCCCGGAACATCCGAGCACGAACGGTGCATCGGCGCTGCCCTGGCTCAGCTCGGCACAGACACTGCGCAGCCGGTCGAACGCTTCACCACTGGCGTCACGCAGCCGGATACCCGCATCTGTGAGTTTCAGGCCGCGTCCATCCTTACTGAACAGATTGACGCCCAGGTGCTCTTCAAGAAGCTTCAACTGACGACTGACGGCGCCATGTGTCACGTGCAGATGCTCGGCAGCCTGACTGACACTGCCAAGCCGGGCAGTGCTTTCAAAGGCACGCAAGGCATTCAACGGGGGAAGATCGCGGCTCATGATCTGTGAGTTTTCCTGACAGGTTGTGGCGATCTTATCGGTTTTCATCCGGGCGTGCGCTGGTTAAAGTGGACTCATTGCCAGACCGGCTCACCTCATTCGTTCGATAGACCCACTGGAGCACTTCATGACCCAGACCAATTTGCGCAACGGCCCTGACGCCAACGGCCTGTTCGGCTCGTTCGGCGGCCGCTACGTCGCTGAAACCCTGATGCCGCTGGTTCTCGACCTGAACCGCGAGTACGAAGCCGCCAAGGCCGATCCTGAATTCATCAAAGAGATGGCGTACTTCCAGCGCGATTACGTGGGCCGTCCGAACCCGCTGTATTTCGCTGAACGCCTGACCGAGTTCTGTGGCGGCGCGAAGATCTACTTCAAGCGCGAAGAGCTGAATCACACCGGCGCGCACAAGATCAACAACTGCATCGGCCAGGTGCTGCTGGCCAAGCGCATGGGCAAGAAGCGTCTGATCGCTGAGACCGGCGCCGGCATGCACGGTGTTGCCACGGCGACCGTGGCTGCACGTTTCGGTCTGCCTTGCGTGATCTACATGGGTGCGACCGACATCGAGCGCCAGCAGGCCAACGTATTCCGCATGCGGCTGCTGGGTGCCGAGATCGTTCCGGTCACTTCCGGCACCGGCACCCTGAAAGACGCCATGAACGAAGCTCTGCGTGACTGGGTAACCAACGTCGACGACACCTTCTACCTGATCGGTACTGTGGCTGGCCCACACCCGTACCCGGCGATGGTGCGTGATTTCCAGGCCATCATCGGCAAGGAAACCAAAGAGCAGATGCTGGAGAAGGAAGGGCGCTTGCCCGACAGTCTGGTCGCCTGTGTTGGCGGCGGTTCCAACGCGATGGGCCTGTTCCACCCGTTCCTGGATGACGCCAGCGTGGAAATCATCGGTGTGGAAGCGGGCGGTCATGGTGTCGAGACCGACAAGCATGCGGCCAGCCTGAACGGCGGTGTGCCGGGCGTGCTGCACGGTAACCGCACTTACCTGCTGCAGGACAAGGATGGGCAGATCACTGATGCACACTCCATTTCCGCAGGTCTGGACTACCCGGGTATCGGTCCCGAGCACGCTTTCCTGCACGAAGTGAAGCGCGTCGAATACGTCAGCATCACCGATGAAGAAGCCCTGGACGCTTTCCATCAGTGCTGCCTGCTCGAAGGCATCATCCCGGCACTGGAAACCGCTCACGCCCTGGCTGAAGCCATGAAGCGCGCCACCAACCTGCGCGACGATCACTTGATGGTCGTGTGCCTGTCCGGGCGCGGTGACAAAGACATGCAGACCGTCATGAGCCACATGGCCGCTGCCGAAAAGACTCAGGAGATGCTGGTATGAGCCGCCTCGAACAACGTTTTGCCCAGCTGAAAACCGAAGGTCGTGCGGCACTGGTCACCTTCGTCACTGCGGGCGATCCCGGCTATGACACCTCACTGAAAGTTTTGAAAGGCCTGCCGGCTGCCGGTGCCGACGTGATTGAACTGGGCATGCCGTTCACCGACCCGATGGCCGACGGCGTTGCCATTCAGCTGGCAACCCTGCGTGCGCTGGATGCAGGTCAGACCCTGCCGAAAACCCTGCAGATGGTTCGTGAGTTTCGTGTCGACGACCAGACCACGCCTATCGTGCTGATGGGTTACTACAACCCGATCCACCGTTTTGGCGTCGAAGCGTTTGTGGCTGAAGCCAAGGAAGCAGGCGTAGACGGTCTGATCATCGTCGACCTGCCGCCTGAGCACGACGCCGAGCTGGCAACGCCCGCACAGGCGTCGGGCATCGACTTCATTCGCCTGACCACGCCGACCACCGACGATGCGCGCCTGCCACGCGTGCTGGAACGCAGCTCCGGCTTCGTTTACTACGTGTCGGTTGCAGGTGTGACAGGTGCAGGTTCGGCGACCACTGAACACGTGACCGAGGCCATCGCACGCCTGCGTCGTCATACCGATCTGCCGATCAGCGTCGGGTTTGGTATCCGTACGCCGGAGCAGGCAGCGGCCATTGCACGTCTGGCAGACGGCGTGGTGGTGGGTTCGGCACTGGTCGACCAGATTGCCAACGCAGGATCGCCGGAGCAGGCCGTCGATGGCGTACTGACCTTGTGCGCGGCGCTGGCCGAAGGCGTACGTAACGCCCGCGTCAGCTAAGGGTAAAGTTTCTGGTACAGAGGAATCAAAGCGCCAGCAGCGGTTCTATCATGCAGTAAGACACGAGGGGTTCATGACTAGGTCATGAACCCCTTTTTGCTGCATCGCGTAGTGCTGAGGAGCACCCCCATGAAACTGCCAAACCGCATCATCACAGGCTTGGGCATCCTGATGATCAGCGCCAGTCCGCTGCTCCAGGCCGCGCCGCCCGATCAGCGCGGCAACGGCCCGGACGACAACCGTGGCGGCCACCAGCAAGGCCCGCGCGACAATGACGGCCCGGGCAATCGCGGCAACGGCAAAGGTCCGGGGCCATCCCATCAGGACAATCGCCGTGGCCCGCCTCAGGACTTCGGACCGGTGCGCGAGACGTTCCAGCAACACCGTGACGTCATTGGCCGTGGTCAGCCGTTGCCGCCGGGTATTCATATCGTCAAAGGCCGGCCATTGCCACCGGGTTACGGCAAACGACTGGACCGTCGCTCGCTGCAATATCTACCGCATTACGAGGGATATGAGTGGCGTCGCCTTGGCACCGATGTCGTGCTGATCGCCGTCGGCACAGGGATTGTGTACGCGATTCTGGATGGCGTGCTGAATTGATTATCGCCTTGCCGGATTGCCGCTCAGAATAAGTCGGCTATCGACAAGCCCTGCGCAAACCTGTTGAAAATCGCGGTTTTTGTGGGAGGCGGCTTGCCGGCGATTCGGTTTTCTCAGGCGCCATCTCAGCGACTGACATGCCGCCATCGCGGGCAAGCCCCCTCCCACAGTTTCGTGTTTGCTGCCCGACTGCGGGGTGTCGGAAACGCAGAGACTTTAAGCCGTCCTCTGATGCAACCCGGCCAGAAACGCCATCAGGGCACCTGACACAAACTCCGGGTTTTCCAGATTGGCGATATGCCCGGCCTCGGGCACCAGCACATAGGGGCAGCCAATCAGGCGAGCCATCTCGCGGGTTTCCGTTGGCGGCCTTGGAATGTCGGCATCGCCGCACATAATCAAGGTGGTGTCGGCGTCCAGTTGATGCAGAAGCCCAAGCCGGTCCTCGCGTCCGAAAATGATGCGACCGACCGGCACAACAGTCTGGCGCAATTGTTCGGAGCTCATGCTGGCCAGCGCCGTTCGCAGTCTCTGGCAGACAGGTGACTGCGGGTCGATGCCGGGACGGAAGAAGATCGGCACCACCACGTCCAGCAGCTGTTCGGAAAATCCTCCTGCGGCTTCCACCTTGTCGAGCAGAGAGAAATAGTAGGCTTTCATGGCCTCTGATTCATTGCCCAGATAGGTGTCCATCAGCACCAGCCCGTTGATACGTTCAGGCGCGGAAAGCGCAGTGATTGCGCCCCACATGCCTCCGACTGACAGGCCGATGATGGTGCAGCGTCTGATGTTCAAGTGGTCGAGCAACGCCAGCGCGTGGCGGGCGAAATCGCTCAGGTTCCGGGTTTCGTCAGGAAACGCACCGGATTCACCATGCCCCCAAAGGTCCGGCACGATCACACGATAATGGCTGGCAAGAAGGTCAATCTGCGCGCTCCACATGTTTCGGTCCCAGAGATAGCTGTGTCCGAGTAAAAGAACCGGCCCGCTGCCCTGATCAGAATAGTGAAGCTTCTTGCCTTCGATGATTAGATCCGGCATCTCTCATGATCCTCTGTCTTGGTCTCTCAGCATTCAGTGCAAGCCCGAAAACGCGAGCTGCGACTGCATCTGATGCCTGATATTCAGGCAAATGAATGATCACTTTTCGCTGATCTGCACTTCAACGGACCAATCGGTCACGTTTTGGCGGGGCAATGTTACACCGCTGATTTTGCCTGTCGTTCGACATAGCATCATGCGGAGGAGGCTGGGTGAGGCTTGTCAGTCTTAGAAGACACTCCCTGAATACCCGACATGAGGTCCTCACTGACCTGGAAATAATCCGATCACACTGCAATGGACGGTAATGGTCTGCCCGCCAGTGAAACGCCGCTCAACGCCTGCTCGCTGGCCAGCCAGTCGACAAACTGCTGAACGATCTGCACGCGGCGTTTACGCTGGGGCAGCACCACGTAATACCCGTAACCGGAAACTGCCGAAGCTGCGACAGGACGGCACAGAAGGCCTTGCTCGAGCAGATCATCGACCAGATGCCGCCAGCCGATGGCCACGCCCTGACCGCCGATCGCAGCCTGGATCAACAGCGTGTAATTGTCGAAACGCAATTGTCCGGGTGCCGGTGACTGAGGAATGTCCAGCGCCCGAAATACGCCGCCCCAGTCGAACCAGTTATTGTTGCTTTCACCGCGCAAGTGCAGCAGCGGAAACTCACGCAAGACATCGTTGGGCAACGGCAGTGCTCGCCCCGCAGTCAGTTGCGGACTGCACACAGGAAACACTTCTTCGCTGAACAGCCAATGGCTTTCGCCCTGCTTGAAGCGCCCGTCCCCAAACAACACCGCGACGTCGATATCCGGGCGCAGCATGCTGTGGGTGCGCTCGCTGGTCACCAGGCTGACGTCCACATCCGGGTTGAGCTTGTGAAAACGGTGCAGCCGGGGCATCAGCCAGTAGGAAGCAAAGGCAAAATCCGTGGCGACCTGAAGCACCTCATGCTGGCGCTGGTCGGTGATCGCCACCAGACCGCTCTCGATGGACTGCAGGCCGGTCTGCACATGACTGAACAGGACCTCGCCCGCTTCGGTCAGCTCGATACCCCGGTAGATGCGGTCGAACAGCCGCGTTGCCAACTGCTCCTCAAGCCGCTTGATCTGCTGGCTGACGGCGGGCTGCGTGGTGCCCAGTTCGATGGCCGCTGCCGTGAAGCTGCGCAAGCGGGCAGCCGCCTCGAACGAGCGCAACAGATCCAGTGACAGCTCACCGAGGGATTCATACATAAGCGCAGCTTATCCTAGGTATTTCTTCATATGGGCTTTACCACAGCTACTATGGCCTTCATTCTCGTTACCAGCACTTTCGCATAACTGTTCACTATGGGATGCCGCGATTACATGAAGCGCAAAAATATTCTGTTCATCATGGCCGATCAAATGGCCGCGCCAATGTTGCCGTTCTACGCCCCCTCTCCGATTCTGATGCCGAACCTGTCCCGCCTTGCCGCTCAAGGCGTTGTGTTCGACTCGGCGTATTGCAACAGCCCGCTGTGCGCACCCTCGCGGTTCACGCTGGTCAGCGGCCAGTTACCCAGCAAGATCGGTGCGTACGACAACGCCGCCGACTTTCCGGCGGACATTCCGACCTACGCTCACTACCTGCGTGCCGAGGGCTACAAGACTGCACTGGCCGGCAAGATGCATTTCTGCGGCCCTGACCAGTTGCACGGCTACGAAGAGCGCCTGACCAGCGACATCTACCCGGCGGATTACGGCTGGTCCGTAAACTGGGACGAGCCGGACGTACGCCCGAGCTGGTACCACAACATGTCGTCAGTGCTGCAGGCAGGGCCATGCGTGCGCACCAATCAGCTGGATTTCGATGAGGAAGTGGTCTTCAAGGCCCAGCAGTACCTGTACGACCATGTTCGCGAAGACGGTAATGCGCCGTTTTGCCTGACGGTCTCGATGACTCACCCCCACGATCCGTACACCATCACCCGACCGTTCTGGGACCTTTACGACGACGTCGAGATCCCGATGCCGCCCCTGCACGCCAACCAGAACGCGCTGGACCCGCACTCGCAACGTCTGCTCAAGGTCTACGATTTGTGGGACAAGCCCATGCCGACGCACAAGATTCGTGATGCGCGGCGTGCGTACTTCGGCGCCTGCAGCTACATCGATCTGAACGTCGGAAAACTGATGCAGACGCTGTCTGAAGTCGGACTGGCCGAAGACACCATCGTCGTGTTCTCCGGCGATCACGGCGACATGCTGGGCGAGAAGGGCCTCTGGTACAAAATGCACTGGTTCGAGATGGCCGCACGTGTGCCGCTGGTGGTTTACGCGCCGGGCCAGTTCAAACCGCGTCGCGTGAAGGCCTCAGTGTCCACCGCCGACCTGTTGCCGACCTTTGTCGATATGGCCAATGGCAAGCTGGACAAAGGCCTGCCGCTGGACGGCCGCTCCCTGATGCCGCATCTGAAAGGCAAGGCCGGTCACGATGAAGTCTTTGGCGAGTACATGGCCGAAGGCACGACGAGCCCGCTGATGATGATCCGCCGCGGCGCCTACAAATTCATTTATTCGGAGCAGGATCCCTGCCTGCTGTTCGATGTGAAGAACGATCCGAAGGAACTGGAGGACCTGAGCCAGTCACCCGACTATCAACAACTGTTCAACGACTTCCTGGCCGAGGCTCGGGCCAAATGGGACATACCGGCGATACACCATCAGGTGCTCGCCAGCCAGCGCAGACGGCGCTTCGTCGCCAAATCGCTGGCAACCGGCAAGCTGAAGAGTTGGGATCACCAGCCACTGGTCGACGCCAGTCAGCAATACATGCGCAACCACATTGATCTGGACGATCTGGAGCGCAAGGCACGTTATCCACAACCCTGACACTGCCCACACCAAAAAAACCAAAAGGGGTAAACCGAATGAGAAAGCTATTCACCGCACTGGCGGTCAGTGTCATGACGTTGGGCAGCGTTGCGGTACACGCCGCAGATGCCAGTTGCAGCACCGTGCGGATGGCAGACCCGGGCTGGAGCGACATCGCAGCCACTAACGCAATCACCAGCGTTGTGCTCGAAGGCCTAGGCTACAAGACCAAGATCGACACCCTGGCGGTGCCGATTGCCTACGGTGGCCTGAAAGACGGGCAGCTGGATGTGTTTCTGGGCAACTGGATGCCGGCGCAGCAGGGCTTCTACGACAAATTTGTAGCCACCGGTGACGTCACGCAACTGGCGAAAAACCTGGAAGGCACCGAATTCACTCTGGCAGTGCCGGACTACGTCTGGGACGCGGGTGTGCACACCTTTGCCGACCTGAACACATTCGCCGACAAGTTCAGCAAAAAGATTTACGGCATCGGCTCCGGCGCGCCCGCCAACCTGTCGTTGCAGGAAATCATCAAGAAGAACGAGTTCGATCTGGGCGGCTGGAAGCTGGTGGAGTCCAGCGAGCAGGCGATGCTGGCCGAGGTCAATCGCAACGTGAAGCGTAAGTCCTTCGTGGTGTTCCTGGGCTGGACGCCACACCCTATGAACGTGCAGATCAAGGGCATGCATTACCTCAAGGGCGGCGAGAAATACTTCGGTGACACCGGCTCGGTCTTCACCCTGACCCGCAAAGGCTACGCCGAAGCCTGCCCGAACGTGGGCAAGCTGCTGACCAACCTGAGCTTCACCCTGGACATGGAAAACACCATCATGGCCGATGTGGTGAACAAGAAAGTCAGCAATAACCAAGCCGCCAAGGCGTGGATCAAGGCCAACCCGGCGGTGCTGGAGAAATGGCTGGATGGGGTGAAAACCATCGACGATAAGGAAGGGTTGGCAGCGGTGAAGGCGAAGCTTTAAGCAGGGGTTTTCGCTGCGTCACAAGGCAGGTAGCGACAGATTAAGTTTTCCTCACGTTTCTTCAGCGTGCGCGGGTACGTGCTAAATACGGTCGTCGCTGTACTCCATGGACACTCATGAGCCGTACGGCACCTAACGGCTGAACTGGAGAATACTGATGAATAAACTACTGATGTCGCTTCCGCTGGCTTTGGTCCTGATCACGACTTTTGCCTCGGCAGCGGGCTGGCCGCCAGAGACCGGGGCCAAAGTGGTGGGCAACGCACTGGAAGTTCCGACCAAGCTGGAAGCGACCGACGTTTCGCTGGAGAAGATGCTCAATGACGGCGCCCACGTGGTCTCTTCCTACGTAGCACAGGACGGCCCGGTGGTGACGGTGCTCAACAAGAAACACTATGCCATCTGCATGCTCAAAGGTGCCGGCATGGGCTCGGACCAGAACGTCGCGACGTCGAAGTGCTATGTGATGAATTAGGTTGTGGCAGTTGCTACCCGTCCACGGTTTATGAAACATAGGAGCGGACCGGGCGGCGTTCCGCTTGTCCGCGAAGAGGCCGGTACATCCGACGCATATGCAGTGGCTGAAATACTGCATTCGCGGACAAGTCCGCTCTTATCAAACAACCTGTAAGCCACTGAAGAAACTGGATTTTGTGGGAGCGGACTTGTCCGCGAAAGGCCAGTACATCCGACGCATATGCGGTGGCTGAAATACTGCATTCGCGGACAAGCGGAACGCCGCCCGGTCCGCTCCCACCTAGTTTGCTGCGCGACAGCGCTACGTCGAAGACCTGGTGAGGCATCCCACAGGCTCCGCAGTCATGCACTGAAAACGAACACAGGATATGGGTACAACCGGGTCCGGCCACAGACGTGTAATCTGACGGCAACCCACCAATCACGAGGGACCGATGCGCTGGCTCAACCGCCATAAATTCCTGCCTTTTCTGGCCTGGCTTCCTCAGCAGACCCGCGTCAGCGTCGGACGTGATGCGCTGGTGGGGTTGAGCGGTGCCATTCTGGCCCTGCCGCAATCCATCGCCTACGCGCTGATCGCCGGATTGCCTCCCGAGTACGGTCTGTATGCCGCTATCGTTCCGGTGATCATCGCCTGCCTGTGGGGCTCTTCCTGGCACCTGATCTGCGGCCCGACCGCCGCCATCTCCATCGTGCTGTACGCCAGCGTCAGCCCCCTTGCGGTTCCGGCCAGTCAGGATTACATCACCCTGATCCTGTTGCTGACGTTCATTGCCGGGGTCTTCCAGTTGTTGCTTGGCATGGTGCGCTTTGGCGCACTGGTGAATTTCGTCTCGCACTCCGTGGTGATCGGATTCACGCTCGGTGCTGCTGTCGTGATCGCGCTGGGGCAGATGCCCAATCTGATGGGCATTGACCTGCCCAGCCAGACCACAGCTCTCGACAGTCTTACAGCGCTGCTCGAGCACCGGGGCGAGGTTGACACGGTGTCGCTCGCGCTGGGCCTGATGACGCTGACACTGGGCATCGTGCTGAAATCGCTGGTGCCGCGCTGGCCCACGCTGTTGATCGCGCTGGTCGCGAGCAGCCTGCTGGTCTGGTTGTGGCCTGCAATGTTCGGCCACGTCAGGCTGGTCAGCGCCTTTGCCGGAAGCCTGTCACCCTTCGCCCCTCTGCCGCTGGATGCCGAGTTGATCCTCAAACTGCTGCCGACGGCCGTGGCAGTCGGCATGCTCGGGCTGGTCAACAGCCTGTCGATTGCCCGCTCGCTGTCGACGCGCTCGCAGCAGATGCTCAACGCCAACCAGGAAGTTCGGGCACAGGGTCTGTCGAACATGATCGGTCCGCTGTTCTCGGGCTATCTGTCGGCAGGCTCGTTCACCCGTGCGGCACTCAACTACGAAGCCGGTGCCCGCTCACCACTGGCCGGGGTGTTTTCGGCTTTGTGGGTCGCGTTGTTTGCGGTTGCCGGGGCCTCGGTGATCGCGCACATCCCGATCCCCAGCATGGCGGCTTCCATTCTGCTGATCTGCTGGGGACTGATTGATCGTCGCGGCATCACTGCGTTGTTCCGGGTCAGCCGCTCGGAGTTCTTCGTGATGGCGCTGACTTGTCTGGCCACCTTGCTGCTGGAGCTGCAGACCGCGATTTATGCAGGCGTGCTGGCGTCTCTGTTCTTCTACCTCAAACGCACTTCACAACCTCGCGTGCAGCAATTGCGTGAAGGTGACGAGGACATTCTGCGGGTCGGTGGCTCGATCTTCTTCGGCGCCAGCCACTACCTGCAAACCCGCCTGCAACGCACCCAGGGCCAGCGCGTGGTGATCGAGGCGCAGCAGATCAACTTCATCGATTACTCGGGCGTTGAAATGCTGCATCAGGAAGCGCGTCGACTGAACAGACAGGGCAGGGCGCTGGTGCTGCGCCACGCAAGACCGCAAGTGATCGAGGAACTGCACAAGCTGGAAGGGGCTGATCAATGCCCGATTGTGTTTGAGGATTGAAGTCGATCAGTGTCGGGATCATTACGTGCCTCAGCCCGCCAACTGCCTGCGCAACTCAGCCAGCACCGGCGCTGAATCCGGGCGGACACCGCGCCACAGCAGAAAGGCTTCGGCAGCCTGTTCGACGAGCATCCCCAGGCCATCGACCGACTGCGCAGCGCCCTGCTCAGTGGCCCAGCGGCAGAATGCAGTGGGCTCCTTGCAGTACATCATGTCGTAGCAGAAGGTCTTGCCCGGCTCGATCAGGCTGGGCGAGATCGGCGGCAGTTCACCGGCAAGGCTGGCGGAGGTGGCGTTGATGATCACGTCCACGGACTCCTGAAGCCAATCGAAACTGCTGGCAAACACCGGGCCCAGGTCCGCGAATTCCTGAGCCAGTCTTTCGGCTTTTTCCACCGTGCGATTGGCGATTACCAGCGCCAGCGGCTGTTGTGCAAGCAACGGTTCAAGCGCGCCTCGAACGGCCCCGCCCGCACCCAGCAGCAGAATGCGCTGCCCGCGCAGACTGACGCCGCAATTGATGGTCAGATCGCGCACCAGACCGGCCCCGTCGGTGTTGTCGCCCAGTACCGAGCCGTCGTCGAGCTTGATCAACGTGTTAACCGCACCTGCCCGCTGGGCACGCTCGGTCAGACGGTCGGCAAGGCGAAAGGCTTCTTCCTTGAACGGCACCGTGACATTGGCGCCACGTCCCTGCTGAAAAAAAGCCTGGGCAAACGCAGTGAAATCGTCCAGCGGTGCAAGCGACGCCTGATAGTCAAGCGCCTGCCCGGTCTGCTCGGCAAACGAACGATGAATCAGCGGCGACTTGCTGTGGCCGATGGGATTACCGAAGACGACGTACTGGTCCATTGGGGTTCCTGTTGATGTATTGCAGCGCTCGATCTGGCAAACCACGTCCAGCCTGCTGAAGAAACGCTATCTGACGTGGGAGGCGGCTTGCCGGCGAAGGCGTCGTGTCAGTCACTGAAGGGGCGCCTGGAGATTGCATCGCCGGCAAGCCGCCTCCCACATTTTCTGTTTGCTGCCAGACACCGCTATGTCAGAGAAAAAGAGGCATGTTCCACAGTCTTTCACTCACTGCACCATGCAATCACTCGTCGGCCAGCCAGTCCCGATCCGTCAGGAAGTATTCGGTCAGGCGAGCTTCTTCGCTGCCCGGCGCGGCTTTCCAGTCGTAGCCCCAGCGCACTTGCGGCGGCAACGACATCAGGATCGATTCGGTACGACCGCCTGATTGCAGACCGAACAATGTGCCGCGGTCGTACACCAGGTTGAATTCCACATAGCGCCCACGGCGGAATTCCTGAAATTCGCGCTGCTGCACGGTGTAGGCGTTGGCCTTGCGGCGACGCACGATCGGCAGATAGGCGTTGATGAACGCATCGCCAATCGCCCGGATGAACGCAAAACTGGTGTCGAAATCCCATTGGTTCACATCATCGAAGAACAGACCGCCAATCCCGCGCGGTTCATCGCGGTGCTTGAGGTGGAAGTAGCTGTCGCACCAGGCCTTGTAGCGCGGGTAGACGTCTTCGCCAAACGGCGCACAGGCCCGCTCGGCAACCCGGTGCCAGTGAATGCAGTCTTCTTCGACGCCGTAGTAGGGCGTCAGATCGAAACCGCCACCGAACCACCAGACCGCCTCTTCGCCTTCTTTCTCGGCGATGAAAAATCGTACGTTGGCGTGGGACGTTGGCACATGCGGGTTGTGCGGATGGATGACAAGTGACACACCCAACGCCTCGAAACCACGTCCGGCCAATTCGGGACGATGCGCGCTCGCCGAAGGCGGCAGGTTGCTGCCAAAGACGTGGGAGAAATTCACGCCGCCTTTCTCGATGACCGCGCCGTTTTCGATCACACGCGTACGGCCACCGCCGCCTGCCGGGCGAGTCCAGGCGTCTTCGACGAAGTGCGCGTTGCCATCTTCCTGCTCAAGCGCAGTACAGATGCGATCCTGCAGGTCGAGCAGGTAAGCCTTCACGGCCTCGGTACGGGTACTCATGGCGATCCCTTACGGCTGACTTCAAACGGCTGAGCCCATGGAACACAAGCGGCGCAGGCAAATTGGCGCGTAGCATACCATCGGCGGGCGGGCGTGGCAGTTGACGAGGGTCTGGGGAAGGAGTTGGATAGGCGCTTTGCAGTCAGTTTAATCATCATGGAGAGAACAATGGCAAAGCGTATCCAGTTCAGCACCGTCGGAGGACCCGAGGTACTTGAATACATCGACTTCGAGCCCGAAGCGCTCGGTCCGAAGGAAGTGCTTGTGCGCAACAAGGCCATCGGCCTGAACTTCATTGATACCTACTACCGCAGTGGTCTGTACCCGGCGCCCGAATTGCCATCCGGTCTGGGCACCGAAGGGGCTGGCGTGGTCGAGGCTGTGGGTGATGAAGTGACGCGCTTCGCGATCGGTGACCGGGTTGCCTACGGCACGGGACCGCTCGGCAGTTACAGCGATGTTCATGCGCTGCCTGAAGCCAATCTGGTGAAGCTGCCCGACGCGATCAGCTTCGAACAGGCCGCCGCTGTGATACTCAAGGGACTGACCGTTCAATACCTGCTGCGCCAGACGTATCAGGTAAAGCCAGGCGAGATCATTCTGTTCCATGCAGCGGCTGGCGGCGTGGGCTCGCTGGCCTGCCAGTGGGCCAAGGCGCTGGGCGCAAAACTGATCGGCACCGTCAGCACGCCGGAGAAAGCGGCGCACGCCAAAGCGCTGGGCGCCTGGGAAACCATTGATTACAGCCATGAAGACGTTGCCAAACGGGTACTGGAGCTGACCGACGGCCAGAAATGCCCGGTGGTCTACGACGGCGTGGGCAAGGATACCTGGCTGACGTCGCTGGATTGCGTCGCACCGCGCGGTCTGATGGTGAGCTTCGGCAATGCCTCGGGAGCGGTCTCCGGGGTGAACCTGGGCATTCTCTCGCAGAAAGGCTCGCTCTACGTCACGCGCCCGACGCTGGGCAGCTACGCCAACAACGCGCAGAACCTCCAGACCATGGCCGACGAACTGTTCGACATGCTCGCCAGCGGCAAACTCAAGGTTGGCGAGATCAAGCAGTACGCGCTCGCTGATGCTGCCCAGGCGCACATCGAGCTGTCTGCCCGCCGCACCACGGGATCGACGATTCTGATCCCGTGAAGCGTGCCTCCGTTCGCGCCTGGCTCAGCCTGCGCGAACGACCTGCGCTGTCGCAATATCACGAATCACGCTGGGGTTTCGGCGGCCGCCCAGGCTGCCGCCGAGCACCAGATCGATCTGGCCACGGAAATACTGCTCAACGCGCAGCCGCGACTTGGCAGCAGGCCGACCCGCAGGGTTGGCGGACGTGGAGATCAACGGACCGACCAGCGCACACAGTTCACGCACCGTCGGGTGATCCGTCACGCGCAAGGCGACGGTCTCGTGAATACCAGTGATCCACTCCGGCAACAGATTCTGATGGGGAACCAGCCAGGTGTTGGGGCCGGGCCAGGTGCTGGCCATACGGTCCAGCCACAGCTCGGGAAAGTCCTCGAACAGAAAGTCGAACTGGCGAATGTTGTCGGCGATCAGAATCAGGCCTTTTTCCACAGGCCGTGACTTGATTGCCAGCAGGCGATAGACCGCCTCTTCGTCCCACGGGTCGCACCCCAGCCCCCAGACAGCTTCGGTCGGGTAGGCGATGACCGCTCCGGCTCGAATATCACGAGCGGCTTGTTGCACACGCCAACTGCTGACCATTGTCATCTCTCCACGAAATCCTGGCGGCAGTTTAACCTCAGGGCGCTCTGGCGAACCATCGTCCGGCTTCACTGCTGATCCGTCCATCGAGTTCCAGCTCGGTCAGGGCTGCCAGCACCTTGGGCAGCGGCCAACCGATCGATACCGACAAGCCTTCGCTGGTGTGAGGAGCCGCGTGCAGCAAATCGAGCAGGGGATGATCGCAAACGGGGAGCGAGGCAGACTCAGCGGTGTCGGGTGCGGTCACATGCCAGTGCTGCAAGCCTTCCAGAATGTGATCGACCGTTTCGACCAGTGTCGCGCCATCCCGAATCAACTGGTGACAGCCTTTGGCACCTGGGTGATGGATCGAGCCCGGAATCGCATAAACCTCGCGCCCATGTTCCGCCGCAAGACGTGCCGTGATCAGCGAGCCGCTGGCGACACTGGCTTCGACCACCAGCACACCAAGAGACAAACCGCTGATGATCCGGTTGCGCCGCGGGAAGTTGCTGGGCTGCGGTCCCGCGTCCAACGGAAACTCGGAAATCACCGCCCCGCCCTGCGCGGCCATCTGCGCGGCGAGTGTCCGATGCTGCTGTGGATAAAGTTTTTCGAGTCCCGTGCCCAGGACGCCGATTGTAAGGCCTCCGACATCCAGCGCGCCCTGATGCGCGGCACCGTCGATGCCACGTGCCAGACCGCTGGTGATCACAAAACCGGCGCCGGCCAGACTTCGGGCAAACGCGGCGGCGGTGTCCAGCCCAGGTCTGGACGCACGCCGACTGCCGACCATTCCCAGCTGCGGGCGGTCAAGGATCGAAGGGTCTCCAACGATGAACAGCAGGGGCGGTGGATCAGCGATCTGCGCCAGCAGGGCGGGGTAGTCAGGGTCGTCCCACATCAGCAAATGCTGGCCGGGACGCTCCAGCCAGGCCATTGCAGCGCTTGCACCATCGCGTACCGAGGGATCGCGGCGAGCCTCTGCGCTGGCGGTAGGAAGACCCAGTGCCCGCCATGCGCTGGCCGGTGCAGCGAGTGCCGCTGAAGCACTGCCGAAGGCATCAATGAGGCGGGAGAAGCGTTTCAGTCCGACCTCTGGCAAGCGATGCAAGCGAAGACGCGCTTCCAGTTCCGAAGGAGACGGAACGGCTTTTTCGAACAGCGGCATGAGATCGTCCTTGATCAATTGTGCGCCTCAAGCAGCGCACAAACCTGTGGATAACTCTGTTGACAACAATTTGATAAGTGAGCGCCTCTCAGGAAAATTCCGTATCAAAACTGCAACATGGCGCTATGGGTTACGGACCTTGTCCATAATGGCCAAAGATCGGTTCGCGTGCAGGACCAAGGCGTAACTAAGCTTGTCGTAGGTGCGGAACACCATCAGCAGCCCCGACCGCTCGTCCGGGATTTTCACCGACTCGCCGGTTACCCGGTCACGTACCTTTTCGCCGGTCTTGTAGATCGCCAGCACGTTGCCTTCGGTCAGGCCGTCACGCCGTCCTGTGTTCAACGTCACCACGTCCATGACACCGATCTGGGTCACGCCGCGTGGCACATCCAGAATCAATCCTTCGACCTGCGTTTGCGGCGCGCTGGGCATGAAGGTCGAATTGATCGCGCGCTCTTCGCTGGCAAACAGGCGGTCGCCCAGCCTCACTTCCTGCGTCGAGCGCTGAAGCATCAGGGTGGAGACATCGCCCTCGGTGGCCACGACTTCGCCGCCGCCGATGTCGTCGGCGTTGATGCCCAGCACCTCGTCAGTATCCGGGTCGGTGTAGACCTTGCCCTGACGAAAAATGCCGTAAACGGTATGGGCCGGATCCAGCGTGCCGCGTGCGTAAACCCGGTCGCCACTGCCGCTGAGCACGCGCTCGGCATTACCGGCAACGATATAAGGGGCCTGCTGGAACTGCTCGGCGTTATCGACGATCCGGTTGCTGATCAGAAAGGCATTGATGGCGCCCAGCGGGATGCTGGGGATCGCTTCGACCACGGGCGTGCTGCGCACACGCGGTGACAATTTGATCGTGCCGCGGGATTCGCCCCGGTTCAGAGTCACGCGTGGCTGACCATCGACGTAGGAGAGCGACAGCGTGTCGCCCGGATAGATCAGGTCGGGATCACGCACCTGCGGGTTGGCGCGCCAGATCTCGCGCCATTTCCACGGTTCACGCAAAAACTTGCCGGAGATATCCCAGAGCGTATCGCCTGCGGCGACGGTATAACTCTGCGGATGGCCTTCCCTGAGTTGCACCTGCGCCTGGACAAGACCGCTGGCGGTCAACAGCAGCAAGGCGAGTAGTGATTTCCTCATGCGGTGAATCCCTTTATCATGTTGCCTCGCGTGAACAATAGAGTCCCATCATGGGCTGCCCGCTTTGACGTCCGAGCCCGCAGCCGACATTGACTTTACCTTAACAGTGCAGCTCTTACGTATATGGCTATTTTAAACATCCTCGAATTTCCCGATTCGCGCCTGCGCACCATCGCCAAACCTGTGGCGATAGTAGACGACGGCATTCGCCAGTTGGTCGACGACATGTTTGAAACCATGTACGAAGCGCCTGGCATCGGGCTGGCAGCGACCCAGGTCAACGTCCACAAGCGTGTGGTCGTCATGGACCTCAGCGAGGATCGCAGCGAGCCGCGCGTATTCATCAACCCTGAAATCGAAATGCTGACCGATGAAATGGATCAGTATCAGGAAGGCTGCCTGTCGGTGCCCGGTTTCTACGAGAACGTCGACCGTCCGCAGAAGGTTCGCGTCAAGGCGCTGGGCCGCGATGGCGAGCCTTACGAACTGGTAGCTGAAGGTCTGTTGGCGATCTGCATTCAGCACGAGTGCGATCACCTGAACGGCAAGCTGTTCGTCGACTACCTCTCCAACCTCAAGCGTGACCGGATCAAGAAGAAGCTGGAAAAGCAGCACAAGCTCAACGCCTGATCCGTCATCACCCCGAAAAGGCCTGTCGAAGGCCTTTTTCTTTTTTCAGAACGAGAAAGTCCATGACTGAGCCACTGCGCATCGTCTTCGCCGGCACTCCGGAATTCGCCGCCGAACACCTCAAGGCCCTGCTCGACAGCCCTCATCGTATCGTTGCGGTCTACACCCAGCCTGATCGCCCGGCCGGTCGCGGACAAAAACTGATGCCCAGCCCGGTCAAGCAACTGGCGCTCGAGCACAACGTGCCCGTCATGCAGCCACCGACGCTGCGAGCCCCCGAAGCTCAGGCAGAACTGGCGGCCCTCAAGCCGGACCTGATGGTGGTGGTCGCCTACGGCCTGATCCTGCCGCAGGTGGTGCTGGATATCCCGCGTCTGGGCTGCATCAACAGCCACGCTTCGCTGCTGCCACGCTGGCGCGGTGCCGCGCCTATCCAGCGCGCCGTTCAGGCAGGTGATGCCGAAAGTGGCGTGACGGTGATGCGCATGGAGGCCGGTCTCGACACAGGCCCCATGCTGCTCAAGGCCGTCACGCCGATTACGGCGCAGGACACTGGCGGCACACTGCATGATCGTCTGGCTGAGCTTGGCCCGCCTGCGGTGCTGCAAGCCATTGCCGGTCTGGCAGACGGTTCGCTGATCGGCGAGGTTCAGGACGACAGCCTGGCCAACTACGCCCACAAACTGAACAAGGACGAAGCGCGTATCGACTGGTCGCGTCCGGCCGATGAGCTGGAGCGTCTGGTCCGTGCATTCAATCCATGGCCGATCTGTCACAGCACGTTGAACAGCGAAGCGCTGAAAGTCCTGGCCGCCGATCTGGCCGAAGGGCAGGGCGCACCGGGCACGATTCTGAGCGCCAGCAAGGAAGGCCTGACCGTTGCCTGCGGCGAGAACGCCCTGCGCCTGACACGTCTGCAAATGCCGGGCGGCAAGCCGTTGAGCTTCACGGATCTGTTCAACAGCCGTCGCGAGAAATTCGCCGTTGGCACGGCGCTCGGTCAATGAACCCGCGTCTGGCCGCCGCCAAGGCTCTGGCTGCCGTACTCAGCGGCAAGGCATCGCTCAACAGCTCGCTGCCCACGCAACTGGACAAGGTCGAGTTGCGTGATCGCGGCCTGACTCAGGATCTGGCATTCGGCACCGCACGCTGGCAGCCACGCCTGTCGGCGCTCGCGGCCAAACTGCTGCAAAAGCCGTTCAAGGCTGCCGATGCTGATGTCGAAGCCTTGCTGCTGGTCGGCCTGTATCAACTGTTCTACAGCCGCATACCTGCTCACGCCGCCATTGGCGAAACCGTGGGCTGTGCCGACAAGCTGAAAAAGCCTTGGGCGAAGGGTCTGCTCAACGCGGTATTGCGCAACGCCCAGCGCGAAGGCGAGGCGCTGCTGATCGAACTGGAACACGACCCCGTCGTCCGCACCGCTCACCCGCGCTGGCTGCAGAAAGCCCTCAAAGCCGCATGGCCCGAACAGTGGGAAGCGATCTGCGCTGCCAACAACGCGCATCCGCCGATGATCCTGCGCGTCAATCGTCGCCACCACAGCCGCGATCAATACCTTGAGCTGTTGAAGGCAGAAGGTCTTGAAGCCAGCGCCTGCACGTTCAGTCAGGACGGCATCGTGCTGGCCGAGCCTTGTGATGTGCGTTCACTGCCCGGTTTTGCCGAAGGCTGGATCAGCGTTCAGGACGAAGCCGCGCAACTGGCCGCCGACCTGCTGGAACTTGCGCCCGGCCAACGCGTGCTCGACGCCTGCTGCGCACCGGGCGGCAAAACCTGTCACCTGCTGGAAGTCCAGCCGCAGTTGAGCGGCGTGGTCGCCGTGGATCTGGAGGCCAAGCGTCTGGTGCGTGTTCGCGAGAATCTCGACCGCCTCGGTCTGGATGCCGAATTGATCGCCGCCGATGCGCGGGAAACCGCGCAGTGGTGGGACGGCAAGCCGTTCCAGCGCATCCTGCTCGACGCGCCCTGTTCGGCAACCGGCGTGATTCGTCGCCATCCGGACATCAAGCTGACGCGTCAGCCAGACGACATCGTCGCCCTCGCGACACTGCAAGGCGAGCTGCTCGACGCCCTGTGGCCTACGCTTGAGGTGGGCGGCATGCTGATCTACGCGACCTGCTCGACATTGCCGACGGAAAATACCGAAGTGGTCGAAGCCTTTCTGGCACGCACCTCAGGGGCAAGGGAGCTGGACATCGCCAGCGAGGCAGGTATCAAGCAGCCGCATGGTCGCCAACTGCTGGCCCAGCAGGGCGGTCATGATGGTTTCTACTACGCCAAACTGATCAAGATCGCCGCAACGCGGGCTTGAAGATGCAACGGGCAACAGTGCCCAGGAATTTCCACGGAGTGAACGGTTGAAAATCATCATCCTGGGTGCAGGTCAGGTCGGCGGCACGCTGGCCGAGCATTTGGCAGGCGAAGCCAACGACATTACCGTGGTCGACACAGACGGTGACCGGTTGCGCAACCTGGGCGACCGGCTGGACATTCGGACCGTGCAGGGCAAAGGCTCGTATCCGGCCGTGTTGCGCCAGGCCGGGGCCGACGACGCCGACATGCTGGTTGCCGTGACCAGCAGTGATGAAGCCAACATGATTGCCTGTCAGGTCGCGTACACGCTGTTTCATACGCCGACCAAGATCGCCCGAGTGCGTGAAGCCGCGTACCTGACGCGCTCTGAACTGTTCGACAACAGCGCCATTCCGGTGGACGTGCTGATCAGCCCGGAGCAGGTGGTCACCAATTACATCAAGCGTCTGATCGAGTACCCCGGCGCGCTGCAAGTGATCGACTTTGCCGGGGGCAAGGCTCAGCTGGTCGCGGTCAAGGCGTACTACGGCGGGCCGCTGGTAGGTCAGCAACTCCGCCAGCTCAAGGCGCACATGCCAAACGTCGAAACCCGCGTCGCCGCCATTTTCCGCCGCGACCGTCCGATCCTGCCGCAGGGCGACACCGTGATCGAAGCCGACGACGAAGTGTTTTTCGTTGCCGCCAAGGCTGACATTCGTGCGGTGATGGGCGAGATGCGCCGTCTGGACGAGAGCTACAAACGCATCGTGATCGCGGGTGGCGGCAACATCGGCGAGCGCCTGGCAGAAGCCATCGAGAGCCGCTATCAGGTCAAGATCATCGAGATGAACCCGGCACGCTGCCGTTACCTCTCGGAGAACCTGGACAACACAGTCGTGCTGCAGGGCAGCTCCTCGGATCGCGATCTGCTGATCGAGGAAAACATCGGCAACACCGACCTGTTTCTGGCCCTGACCAACGACGACGAAGCCAACATCATGTCATCGCTGCTCGCCAAACGGCTGGGCGCACGCAAGGTGATGACCCTGATCAACAACTCGGCGTATGTGGATCTGGTGCAGGGCGGGGAGATCGATGTCGCGGTCAGCCCGCAACTGGCAACCATCGGCACCCTGCTAGCCCACGTGCGACGCGGCGATATCGTCAGCGTCCACTCCCTGCGCCGGGGTGCAGCCGAAGCCATCGAGATCGTGGCCCACGGCGACTCGAAATCCAGCAAGGTCATCGGCCGCGCCATCAAGGACATCAACCTGCCGACCGGCACCATGATTGGCGCAATCATCCGCAACGAAGAGGTGCTCATCGCCCACGACATCACCGTGATCGAATCCGGCGATCAGGTGATCATGTTCCTTGTGGATAAAAAGTACATCCGCGACGTAGAGCGGCTGTTTCAGGTGGGGTTGAGCTTTTTCTGATCTGGCAGATATTTCGCTGCAGATGTCGCCGGGACGCGGAGCGTCCCAAGCTTCATTCCCACGCTGGAGCGTGAGGAACGATCACCTATCCTCCGAACACTGATCGTGCCCATGCTCCGCGTGGGCATGCCGCCCGGGACGCTCCGCGTCCCAGTGGGTCGGATCACGCAAATCTGCGAAGTTGAAGCGCCAGATCAATACCAGCGCTTCTCACCCTCAGGACGCTTCTTGAAGCGCTTCATGGTCCACATGTACTGGCTCGGGTAGGCGCGCACGTACTTCTCGACCACTTTGCTCATGGCCGCTGCCGAGGTTTCGGTATCAGTGCTGTACATGGCTTCAGGGGCCGCTTCCAGAACGACCTTGTAACCGGAACCGTCCGGCAGGCGCATGGCATGCAGGAAGACGCCGACGGCCTTGCCGCCTGCCAGCATGTTCGGCACGAACTTGCTGGTCAGCGCCACGGTGCCGCAGAAGGGCACGAAGATGCCTGCGGACTCTGCCGGTTCAGGGTCAGCCGGAATACCCACCGATCCGCCCTTACGGACTTCCTTGATGACGCTGAGGATGCCTTCCTTGGTGGACGCCGCCACGCGGTTGCCCAGCTGAACCCGCTGTTTGCGCAGCAGGTCATCGACGGCCTTCAACTTTGGCGGACGGTAGAAAATGATCGGTTTGCACTGGCTGCAGTAGAAGTGATTGAGCACTTCCCAGTTGCCCAGGTGGCTGGTGATGCCGACCACGCCCTTGCCGGATGCCAGCGCGTCCTTGAGCACGTGGAGGCCTTCGACCTCGCGCACCAGATTGATGGATTTCTGAGCAGGCCAGATCCACGCACAGGCGCTTTCGGTCAGCGTCTTGCCGATGTCCATGAGGCTTCTGCCCACCAGCTTTTCAAGCTCGGGCTCGCTCAGTTCGGGAAAACACTTGGACAGGTTGATCCGCGCCACTTCGCGCGAACGGTTGGGAAGCTTCCACATCAGCCAGCCGATGGCGGTGCCGACCCACTGCACGGCACGCCAGGGCAGGAGGGCAAACAGGCGTAACGCCCCGACCATCATGGCGCCTTTGAACTTTTCCACAGATCACTCCCGGATTCTTGAGGCAGGCATTGTACCGTCAGCGGCTCAGGATCGCGTACCGATCACAGTCAACGGTGTGGTCCATGACCATTCCACTGGCCTGCATATAGGCATAACAGATGGTCGGACCGACGAAGGTGAAGCCGGCTTTTTTCAGTGCCTTGCTCATGGCTTCGGCTTCAACGGTGATGGCGGGCACCTCGCTGCGGTCCTTGAAATGGTTGATCTTCGGCTGACCGCCGACAAACGACCAGAGCAGGTCAACCGGATCCTTCAGCGCCAGCCAGGCCCTGGCGTTGGTGCGCACGGCCCTGAGCTTGAGGCGATTGCGGATGATAGTCGGATCAAGCATCAATGCATCGATTTCAGTGTCGGTCAGTTGCGCCAGACGCTCGGCATCGAAACCGAACAGCACCTCGCGATATCGGGCCCGGCGTTTGAGAATCGTGATCCAGGAAAGGCCGGCCTGGAACCCTTCGAGCAAAAGCAACTCGAAGAGCTTCTGCGCGTCGCGCAGCGGCACGCCCCACTCCTGATCGTGATAAGCGATGTAAAGGGGGTCTTCGTTGCACCAAAAGCAGCGTGTCATAGGGCTCCCAAGGGTGGACGTGCAGCCGAATCGGGTATACTCCCGCTCTTTGAATCGCAGCCCAGCACAGGTGAAATTTGTGAGCCAGCCTACGCCAGCCGTGCGTACCTTCCAAGACTTGATCCTCGCCCTCCAGCAATACTGGGCAGAACAAGGTTGCGTGGTACTTCAGCCCTACGATATGGAAGTAGGCGCCGGCACCTTCCACACCGCCACGTTTCTGCGCGCCGTAGGCCCGGAAACCTGGAATGCCGCCTACGTTCAACCAAGCCGTCGTCCTACAGACGGCCGTTATGGCGAGAACCCCAACCGCCTGCAGCACTACTACCAGTTTCAGGTGATCCTGAAGCCGAACCCGGACAACTTCCAGGAACTGTACCTGGGCTCGCTCAAGCACATCGGCCTCGACCCGCTGGTGCACGACGTACGTTTCGTCGAAGACAACTGGGAATCGCCGACGCTGGGTGCCTGGGGTCTGGGCTGGGAAATCTGGCTCAACGGCATGGAAGTGTCGCAGTTCACTTACTTCCAGCAGGTCGGCGGTCTGGAATGCTATCCGGTGACCGGTGAGATCACCTACGGTCTGGAACGTCTGGCCATGTATCAGCAGGGCGTGGACTCGGTCTACGATCTGGTCTGGGCTGACGGTCCGTTCGGTAAAGTCACCTACGGCGATGTGTTCCATCAGAACGAGGTTGAGCAATCGACCTACAACTTCGAACACGCCAACGTCGACAAGCTGTTCGAGCTGTTCGATTTCTACGAAAGCGAAGCGGCCCGCCTGATCGAACTCGAGCTGCCATTGCCGGGTTACGAGATGGTCCTCAAGGCCTCGCACACCTTCAACCTGCTGGATGCCCGTCGCGCCATTTCCGTGACTGCGCGTCAGCAGTACATCCTGCGCGTGCGCACACTGGCTCGCTCGGTGGCTCAGGCTTATCTGCAAGCCCGGGCAAAACTCGGCTTCCCGATGGCGCCGCCCGATCTGCGCGACGAAGTGTTGGCTAAGCTGGAGGCTGCACAATGAGTGCTCAAGATTTTCTCGTAGAACTGGGCACCGAAGAGCTGCCGCCCAAGACCCTGAGTTCGCTGGCCGACGCGTTTCTGGCCGGCATCGAAAAGGGCCTGCAGAGCGCTGGCCTGACTTACAGCGCCAAACAGGTCTACGCCGCACCGCGTCGTCTGGCTGTGCTGATCACCGAGCTGTCCACACAGCAACCGGATCGTGCAGTCAATCTGGACGGCCCGCCACGTCAGGCAGCGTTCGATGCTGATGGCAACCCTACACAGGCTGCCCTGGGCTTCGCCAAGAAGTGCGGCGTTGACCTGAGCGAAATCGATCAGAGCGGCCCGAAGCTGCGTTACAGCCAGAACATCGTCGGCAAGCCGACCGTGTCGCTGCTGCCGACCATCGTCGAAGACTCGCTGAACGACCTGCCGATTGCCAAGCGCATGCGCTGGGGTGCTCGCAAGGAAGAGTTCGTGCGTCCGACCCAGTGGCTGGTGATGCTGTTCGGCGATCAGGTCGTCGATTGCACAATCCTGGCTCAAACCTCGGGTCGTCATTCGCGTGGCCACCGCTTCCATCATCCGGAAGACGTGCGCATCTCCTCGCCTGCCGGCTACCTTAGCGACCTGCGTGCAGCCAATGTACTGGCTGACTTCAACGAGCGTCGTCAGATCATCAGCAAACGCGTCGAAGAGCTGGCCACCCAACAGGAAGGCACCGCCATCGTGCCGCCAGGCCTGCTGGACGAAGTGACCGGTCTGGTCGAATGGCCAGTGCCGCTGGTGTGCTCGTTCGAGGAACGTTTCCTTGAAGTGCCTCAGGAAGCGCTGATCACCACCATGCAGGACAACCAGAAGTACTTCTGCCTGCTGGACGCCGACGGCAAGCTGCTGCCGCGCTTCATCACGGTCGCGAACATCGAGAGCAAGGATCCGGCACAGATCATCGCCGGTAACGAGAAGGTGGTTCGCCCACGCCTGACCGACGCCGAGTTCTTCTTCAAGCAGGACAAGAAGCAGAAGCTGGAGACCTTCAACGAGCGCCTGAAGAACGTCGTGTTCCAGGCTCAGTTGGGCAGTGTCTACGACAAGGCCGAGCGCGTTTCCAAGCTGGCCGCCTACATCGCACCACGCATCGGCGGCGACGCTCAGCGTGCAGCGCGTGCGGGTCTGCTGTCCAAGTGCGACCTGTCGACCGAAATGGTCGGCGAGTTCCCTGAGATGCAGGGCGTGGCGGGTTACTACTACGCCAAGGCCGACGGCGAAGCTGAAGATGTGGCGCTGGCGCTGAACGAGCAGTACATGCCGCGCGGCGCAGGTGCCGAGCTGCCGACCACCCTGACCGGCGCGGCCGTTGCCATCGCCGACAAGCTCGACACGCTGGTGGGTATCTTCGGTATCGGTATGCTGCCCACTGGCAGCAAGGACCCCTATGCACTGCGTCGCGCAGCGCTGGGTATCCTGCGCATCCTGATCGAGAAGAAGCTGGACCTGGACCTGATCGAGACCGTGAAATTCGCAGTCACTCAATTCGGTGCCAAGGTGAAGTCGGCCGGTCTGCCGGAGCAGGTGCTGGAGTTCATCTTCGACCGTCTGCGTGCGCGTTACGAAGACGAAGGCGTCGAAGTGGCCGTGTACCTGTCGGTCCGTGCGCTGCAGCCAGGTTCTGCGCTGGACTTCGATCAGCGCGTGCAGGCTGTTCAAGCTTTCCGCAAGCTGCCACAGGCGGCCGCACTGGCAGCGGTGAACAAGCGCGTGTCGAACCTGCTGAGCAAGGCGGAGGGCAACATTGCCCAGACCGTCGAGCCCAAGTACTTCGACAACGCCAACGAGTTCTCGCTGTATTCCGCGATTCAGCAGGCCGACCACGCTGTGCAGCCAATGGCCGCCGAGCGTCAGTACAGCGAATCGCTGGCGCGTCTGGCCAGTCTGCGTGAGCCGGTCGATGCGTTCTTCGAAGCGGTGATGGTCAACGCTGAAGACGCCAACGTACGTGCCAACCGCTATGCGTTGCTGGCCCGCCTGCGTGGCCTGTTCCTCGGCGTAGCTGATATCTCGCTGCTGGGCTGACAAGGAGTCCATGGTGAAACTGCTGATACTGGATCGGGACGGGGTGATCAACGAGGACTCCGACGCTTATATAAAGTCGGTGGAGGAGTGGATTCCAATTCCCGGCTCGATCCAGGCGATCGCAGCGCTGAGCAAGGCCGGCTGGACAGTGGCGATTGCCACCAACCAGTCCGGCATTGCCAGAGGTTATTACGACCTGGCCACTCTGGACGCCATGCACGCGCGACTGCGCGAGCTGGTGGCAGAGCAGGGTGGCGAGGTTGGTTTGATCGTCTACTGCCCGCATGGGCCAGACGAAGGCTGCGACTGCCGAAAGCCCCGGCCCGGCATGTTGCAGACCATCGCCCGACATTACGCAGCCGACCTGAAGGGTCTATGGTTTGTGGGCGACAGCAAAGGTGACCTGCTGGCGGCTTTGGCCGTCGATTCTCAGCCTGTTCTGGTGAAGACCGGCAAAGGTCAGAAGACCCTGGCCGGCGGCGTGCCGACCGGCACTCTTGTTTTTGACGATCTGGCGGCGGTTGCCGCAGAACTTATCCACACCAGCGTTGCGCAGAACAACCACTGAGTTCGGTCCGCAGCGCTCAAGGAGCGGGCACCTGCCCGTACGGTAAACGTAACTATGTCGATCATGCAGGCAATCAGGACTTTCTTCTTCTACCTGTTGCTGGGCACCAGCTCGCTGCTGTGGTGCACCTTGAGCTTTTTTATCGCACCGTTCCTGCCGTTCAAGGCTCGTTATCGATTCATCAACGTCTACTGGTGCCGCTGCGCTATCTGGCTGACCCGTGTGTTCCTCAACATCAAGGTTGAAGTCACTGGCGCCGAGAACGTCCCGAAAACCCCGTGCGTGATCATCTCCAACCATCAGAGCACATGGGAAACCTTCTTTCTGTCGGCTTACTTCGAGCCACTTAGCCAGGTGCTCAAGCGCGAACTGCTCTATGTGCCGTTCTTTGGCTGGGCCATGGCCATGCTTCGTCCTATTGCGATTGACCGTGATAACCCCAAGGCTGCGCTCAAGGCAATCGCCAAGAAGGGCGACGAACTGCTCAAGGATGGGGTCTGGGTCCTGATCTTCCCGGAAGGCACTCGCGTGCCGTATGGCCAGGTCGGCAAGTTCTCCCGTGGCGGCACGGCGCTGGCAGTCAATGCCGATCTGCCTGTACTGCCGGTAGCTCATAACGCAGGCAAATACTGGCCGAGAGACGGTTGGGCGAAAAAGCCCGGAACGATACAGGTTGTGATCGGCGAACCCATGTACGCCGAAGGCACAGGCCCCCGCGCCATCGCCGCACTGAATGAGCGCGTTCAGACGTGGAATGAAGAGACTCAGCGTGCACTGGGTTCGCCGGCTGCACCGGTATCGAGCGGCGAAAAAGTCCCAGCCTGATTTTGTGGATAACCTGTGTACGCTTTTTTGATAAACGGCGAAAAACGCACGTAACGTATTGATCGGACTATTTATTTCTTTAAGCCATTAACAACCCCAAAACGTGCATAAGTTTTGGTGATACAAAAAAACCGACCTGTTTCAGGTCGGTTTTTTATTGCCTTTCAAATGACGATTTTCATAAAAGCCAAGCGTCCCTGGTTTGTGCAAACAGTTGCCGACTTTCGCCTCGAATGAGGCCTGTGTACTATCCATCCCACTCAGGCCGATGCTGCCCGCCGCTCGCTCCGCAAGGAAAGGTGAAAGCATTGCGACTCCCAACCCCACTGCATCGTTATCGACCGGTCGAGGCTTGGCAACGCGGGCACCAGCATGCTTCGACTCAGGGAGAAATGATGTCATCCATCGAGAACGCCAAACAGTTGGCCAAGGCGCTACGTACCGCGCTGGCAGCGCACGATCAGCACGTGTCCCACTCTGAAGCGCTGGAACTGGTTTCCCGGCAACTGGGTTACAAGGACTGGAACACCGCCTCGGCCCAGTTGCCGCGAGAAACTTCCCAGCCCACAGCCGTCACCTTCAAAAGCCCCATACCAATACTGAGGATGTTCGACGAAGCCAAGGCCCGTGAGTTCTACCTGGACTTTCTAGGCTTCAGCGTCGAGTTCGAGCATCGCTTCGAAGCTGATCTGCCGTTGTACCTGGGCATCATCAGGGACGGTTTGCGGCTTCACCTCTCCGAACATCATGGCGACAGCAGCCCTGGTTCGACGGTGTTTGTCCCGATGCAAAACATCGAAATGCTGCGCGATGAATTGCAGGCCAAGCGTTACGGATATGGCCGTCCCGATATCGTGGAGCAGGGGTGGGGGAGAGTGCTTGAGGTTTATGATCCGTTCGGGAATCGGATTCGGTTTTGTGAGAGTTGAAGTGGCGCTTGCCTGATCCTGTAACCCCGTAACCCGTCCAGAACGCGTACAAACAAAAACCCCGGCTTTCGCCGGGGTTGATGGTGAAGCATGCGTTCTGGATGTCGAGGGGGGCATATTAAGTGCCGTGGCTATTCTAGGTGGAAGCAGGGTTCCACGTGGAACAGGGGCACGATAACTGTCACATCTGAGCCACAATTAGTGTCGTACTGCGGGCTATTGACCTTACTAGATGTCGATTCCACAACCAGCTTCCTCACCTCATGAAGGAGCTTGCTGGCGGAATCCAAAAAGGAACCGTTCTGCTAGAGCAAGTCCATCGTGGCTAGGGAGTCAGCCATTCGATAACCCATCGCTTTGTACCCCGCCTGCCGTTTATCCCACATCCTCATCAAAGCAGCATTGCCCGCGTCAACGAAGTCGATCACTCGAACGTCGACCTTATCGGCATGTGATCGATGCAACCGCCCCGCATATTGCTGAAGAATGCCCTTCCATGAGATGGGCATTGCCAGCACCAGCGTATCCAACGGAGGATGATCGAAGCCTTCACCTACTAGTTTTCCTGTTGCCAGCAGCACTCGTGGTGTATCGGGGGGAAGGGACTCAAGCTCATGCATACGTGAAATACGCTGTCTCTTAGGCACTCGCCCATGAAGCGTAAAAAGGTTATGCACGCGCTGCTTCAATTCTAATTCAAGGGCACCCACATGTTCCGTCCGCTCCGTTAGCACTAGAATTTTTCGGCCCTCGTTGTACGCCAGCTCAATATCCGAGACGATTTTGGCTGTCCGCTCAGAGTCTTCGGCTAGACGCCGAAAAACGTCCTGAATCCCAAAGCCCTCGGGGACCACTATTGGTTTGGGCAGCAATCGAGGCACGACAGATAGGTCATGGGGCGCACTCGCTGGTCGAGCAGCAGAATGTCGGATCGGTCCGCACTGCATGAAAATAATGGGCTGCTGCCCATCTCGGCGCACTGGGGTTGCTGTGAGTCCCAGTACGTACCGCGCGGTCGCGCTCCTCAGTAGCGCCTCGAATGACACTGCTGATAGGTGATGGCACTCATCAACGAAGACCTGGCCGTAATTTTTTACCTGATCGCTGATCTCGCCTTTTCGCGATAGCGACTGCATTACGGCAATGTCGATGATGCCTGTGAGCTTCGCTTTTCCGCCCCCAAGAATACCAACGACACCATTCCCGACTCCCAAGAACGCCTGCAAACGCTCTTGCCACTGCCTTAACAGTTCCGTCCGATGCACAAGCACCAACGTGTTAATACCACGTGCGGCAATCAACGCAGCAGCACTCACCGTTTTACCGAAAGCTGTCGGCGCGCAGAGGATACCGGTGTCATGACTTAGCATTGCGCTGACAGCAGCCTCTTGGTCAGAACGCAGGGTCCCGAGAAAGCTCACGTCGATGGGGGAGCCCCCGAAGCGTTCGTCTTTAAGAATAGGGGTAATCCCGCTTTCCTCTAAAAGCTCCAGCGCAGCATCCAGACAGCCACGTGGTAACGCAATATGTTTGGGGAAGTTCTGGGCACAACCGATAATCCTCGGCTTGTTCCACACGGACATGCGCATGGCCTGAGCCTTGTAGAACTCAGGATTTTGAAAGGCAGCGAGCCGGACAAGCTGGTTTGCCAATGGCTGTGGCAATTCCGACTTTTCAAAATAAATTAGGTTAGCCAGCGTGATGTTGACAGCATCAGGCAACGGGCATGTCAATTTACGTGATCTCGATTCACGATCTTTCCAAGGTTCTTCATCACCTTCGTCATCGACATAGGCGACCCCTAGCGGGTCCTGATTACCCATCGCCTGAATAATAACGGGCTGGATATCTTCTGGACTCATGCGCTGAATCGATGCCAGGAAGGCCCATTGATCACGATGAGGCTCAAGCGAGTCGTCTACAAAAACGCTATTGTTTTGGGCTCTGGCCCGCTTTTGTAAAGGGAGCGCGATGAGATTTCCAAAGCCGCCTTTGGGCATATAGTCCTGGTTTGGAAACAGTCGATCATAGGAGCTGAGCGCCAACTGCCGGGTGCGTTCACAGGCATGACTGATGATTGCGGCACCGAGGCGACGCGCATCGCAGGCAGGAACATTACGCTCAAAGAAAATCCAGCCATGAGCTCCTCGGCCTGAGCGCGATACTTCCAGTGCCACCGGGATGTTTAGTTCATGGCATGACTGCACAAAGCTTTTGAATCATCACGCCATTCGGCCTCATCAAAGTCGACCGCCAAAAAATAACACGTGTCATCAGAGAGTAGGGGGTAGATACCAACGACCACTTCGCCCGCCAGATGGCGATAGACCACTTCATCGGTCAGGGGAAGCAGTTGACGGTTACCGCAGTCGCCACATTTAATTCGGGGCTTCTCACAAACGCCAGGCCTCCATTCGTTTGCGCAAGCGGGTGCGTATCCTGATTTGCCGGCCTTGCTTTCCCAACGTATGGGATAAACGTCCGTCCTGCCGCGAAACAAGCCTCGGAATAGGGCAAGCTTTCCATCAGTATCGAGTTGTTGCGAGCGCCCAGCTGGAGCCGCTGGTAGCTTGACCAGCTCATTATGCAGCCGCCATTCAATGCCATGAGCATCCAACAAGGCAATCAGCCGAGCATTTTCAGCCTGTAGCTTCGCTACCAGATTTGGGTCCGTCACCCGCGTTCAGCCTCTAAATCTCAGAGAAAGACTATAGCCTAACGCTACAATCCTCTGCCCATCAGAAAAATCCAGGCAATCAAACGCCTGAGCTCGCCGTTTATTCGCTATTTCAGAAGGGGGAAGTTTGGCAAGCTTTATCGAGGGATATTCAGCGCACACAATACATCTTGCTACGTCCATAACAATAACTTCAGCTAAAGCCTAATATGCAGACGCATCAGGACAATAATGTGTCCTCAGATTGCAAAAACCCCAGCCTTTAAGGCTGGGGTTTTTTCTGAACAGGCGACAATAATCTGCCACTTGCGACACTTAAAGCGCCCATCGATAACTGGATCAGAAATCCAGATTCGAAACCGCCAACGCATTGCTCTCGATGAAGTCACGGCGTGGCTCGACCGCATCACCCATCAGGGTGTTGAAGATCTGATCAGCGCCGATGGCGTCTTCGATGGTGACCTTGAGCATGCGGCGCACGCTTGGGTCCATGGTGGTTTCCCACAGCTGATCCGGGTTCATCTCGCCCAGACCTTTGTATCGCTGGATGGTGTGGCGCTTGGTGCTTTCGGCCATGAGCCAGGCGAGGGCGTCCTTGAACTCCGTAACCTGTTTCTTGCGCTCGCCGCGTTGCACGTAGGCGCCTTCTTCCAGTAAGGAGCTGATCTGCAGGCCCAGGGCAGTGACGGTCTTGTAGTCGTTGCTGCCGAAGAAGTCGCGGTTGAAGGTGACGTAGTTCGACAGACCGTGGGAGATCAGTTCGACCTCTGGCAGCCAGACGTTACGTTCACGGTCTTCGCGCAGGCTTGCCTTGTAGACCAGACCTGACTTCTCACCGGTGCGCAGACGCGCATCGAACAGGTCCAGCCAGGACTGCATGGCAGCGTGGTCGGAAAGCTGTTCCAGCGTGACAGGAGGCAGATAGACGAAGTGCTCGGTCAGTTCCTGAGGGTACAGGCGCGACAGACGCTTGAGCGTCTTCATGACCATGCGGAAGTCATTCACCAGACGCTGCAGCGCCTCACCGGAGATACCCGGAGCAGACTCGCTGAGGTGCAGGCTGGCGTCTTCCAGAGCCGACTGGGTCATGTACTCTTCCATGGCCTCGTCGTCTTTGATGTACTGCTCCTGCTTGCCTTTCTTGACCTTGTACAGCGGCGGCTGAGCGATGTAGATGTAGCCACGCTCGATCAACTCCGGCAACTGACGGAAGAAGAAGGTCAGCAGCAGGGTACGGATGTGAGAACCGTCGACGTCAGCATCGGTCATGATGATGATGTTGTGATAACGCAACTTGTCGATGTTGTACTCTTCGCGGCCGATGCCACAGCCCAGCGCAGTGATCAAGGTGCCCACTTCCTGCGAAGAGATCATCTTGTCGAAACGCGCTTTTTCAACGTTCAGGATCTTGCCCTTGAGCGGCAGGATGGCCTGGGTTTTACGGTTACGCCCCTGCTTGGCTGATCCGCCAGCAGAGTCCCCTTCCACCAGATACAGTTCGGAGAGGGCAGGGTCTTTTTCCTGGCAGTCAGCGAGCTTGCCTGGAAGACCGGCGATGTCCAATGCACCTTTACGGCGGGTCATCTCACGGGCCTTGCGAGCAGCTTCACGCGCGCGCGCAGCGTCGATCATCTTGCCGACGACAGCCTTGGCTTCGTTCGGGTTTTCCAACAGGAAGTCGGAGAAGTACTTGCCCATTTCCTGCTCGACAGCAGTTTTGACTTCGGACGAAACCAGCTTGTCCTTGGTCTGCGAGCTGAACTTGGGATCAGGCACTTTCACCGAGATGATCGCTGTCAGACCTTCACGCGCATCATCACCGGTGGTGGCGACTTTGTGCTTCTTGGCCAGGCCTTCCTGCTCGATGTAGTTGTTCAGGTTACGGGTCAGTGCAGAGCGGAAGCCCACGAGGTGAGTACCACCGTCGCGTTGCGGGATGTTGTTGGTGAAGCACAACAGATTTTCGTTAAAGCTGTCGTTCCACTGCAACGCGATCTCGACACCCACACCGTCATCACGCTGGACGTTGAAGTGGAACACTTCGTTAACCGGCGTCTTGTTGGTGTTCAGGTATTCGACGAACGCACGCAGACCACCCTCGTACTTGAACAGCTCTTCTTTGCCGCTGCGCTCGTCCTTCAGCATGATGCCGACACCGGAGTTCAGGAAGGACAGTTCACGAATCCGCTTGGCCAGGATGTCCCAGCTGAAGTGGATGTTCTTGAACGTGTCTGCAGAAGGCTTGAAGTGGATCTGAGTACCCGTGGTATCGCTCTCGCCTACGATCTTCATCGGTTCCTGTGGAACACCATGGACGTAAGTCTGCTCCCAGATCTTGCCGCTGCGACGCACAGTCAGCAGCAGAATTTCCGAGAGGGCGTTTACTACAGAGACACCCACGCCGTGCAGGCCGCCGGACACCTTGTACGAGTTGTCGTCGAACTTACCGCCAGCGTGGAGCACGGTCATGATGACCTCGGCTGCCGACACGCCTTCTTCTTTGTGCACGTCTACCGGAATACCGCGACCGTTGTCGCGGACGGTGATCGATTCATCAGGATGGATGATGATACTGATGTCGTCGCAATGGCCTGCCAATGCTTCGTCGATCGAGTTATCAACCACCTCGAATACCATGTGATGCAGACCGCTACCGTCGTCTGTATCGCCGATATACATTCCGGGACGCTTGCGTACGGCATCAAGTCCTTTCAGCACTTTAATGCTGGACGAGTCGTACGTTTGATTTTCGCTCATGCAATCACTCCCGATGGTCGTGGGTCTGGGTGATACGGCCTTGTTCCACGTGGAACAAAGCGACTGGCGTTTCCGTCTGCCAGCCTTCCCTCAAAAATTCTTGGTCTACACAGGTAATAAATACCTGGCAGCGTAATTCTTCCAGCAAACGGCAAAGCGCCCGGCGATGGTTGTCATCCAGTTCGGAAGGCAAGTCATCGACGAGATAGATACACTGACCGCGCCGGACCTGACTAACCAGGTGCCCTTGCGCGATGCGTAATGCACAAACCACCAACTTCTGCTGACCCCGGGACAAAATATCCGCGGCGTTGTGTGCGCCCAATCTAAGACGCAAGTCAGCGCGTTGTGGTCCGGCCTGTGTATGGCCCATCTGCTGATCGCGATTCAGGGAAGAAGCGAGCACTGTGCTCAGCTCTTTTTCCTTGTCCCATCCTCGGTAGTAGCTCAGGGTCAAACCTTCAAGCTCAACAAGTTCGCTCAAAGTTTGTTCAAAGACTGGCTTCAATGCCTTGATGTATGCCCGACGAAACTCGTCGATCTCATCACTCGCCAAGCACAGTTCACGGTCCCATGCCGCCTGTGAAGCGGCGTCAAGTGTACCATGCCGAAGCCATGAGTTTCGCTGCCTCAAGGCCTTCTGGAGCCTCTGCCAAGTGGCCATAAAACGAGGTTCCACGTGGAACACTCCCCAGTCCAGAAACTGTCTGCGAATCTTCGGTGCGCCTTCAAGCAATCTGAAACTGTCAGGATTGATAAGCTGCAAAGGCAGAATTTCAGCGAGCTGTGCAGCACTGCGCGCATTCTGCCCGTCGATGCGGATCTGGAATTCACCTTGTCTGTCACGCGCTACACCCAGACTGCTATGACCGCCTTGGGCAAGCTCGACTTGACCGAAGACCGTGCAAGACGGTTGCTCGTACTGGATGACTGGAAGCAGGCGGCTGCTGCGGAACGAACGAGCGATGCCCAGCAGATGGATGGCTTCCAGTACGCTGGTTTTGCCGCTGCCGTTGGCGCCGTAAAGGATATTGATACGCGGAGAGGGAGAGAGGGTCACCGGGTGCAGATTGCGCACCCCGGTGACCGAGATGCGGCTGAGAGACATCTAGGTTGCGCTGTACATGGTTACAGACGCATCGGCATGACGACATATGCCGAGTCATCATTGTCTGACTCTTGCACCAGCGCACTGCTGTTGGAGTCAGACAGAATCAGACGCACTTGCTCGGTGGTCATCACGCCGAGAACGTCGAGCAGGTAGCTGACGTTGAAACCGATTTCCAGCGAGTCACCGTTGTACTCGACGCCGATTTCTTCTTCCGCTTCTTCCTGCTCAGGGTTGTTCGCCTGAATCTTGAGCTGACCGCTGGCCAGCTGCAGACGAATACCACGGTACTTTTCGTTGGACAGAATCGCGGTACGGCTGAAGGCTTCGCGTAGCGCCTGACGATCGCCCAGCACTAACTTGTCACCACCTTTTGGCAGCACGCGTTCGTAGTCAGGGAATTTACCGTCGACCAGTTTCGAGGTGAAGGTGAACTCGCCTGTGGTCGCGCGGATGTGATGCTGACCCAGTACGATGCTGACCATGCCGTCCTGCTCGGTGAGCAGACGAGCCATTTCCAGAATACCTTTGCGCGGCACGATAACCTGATGGCGATCAGCATGTTCGATATCGGCAGTCATCGAACACATTGCCAGACGGTGGCCATCAGTCGCGACAGCACGCAGTACGCCTGCGCTGACTTCAAGCAACATGCCATTGAGGTAGTAACGCACGTCCTGCTGAGCCATGGCGAAGCTGGTGCGCTCAATCAAACGGCGCAGCTTGCTCTGACCCAACTGGAACGTCAGCGAACCCGGACCTTCTTCCACGGTAGGGAAGTCGTTGGCAGGCAGCGTGGACAAGGTGAAACGGCTACGGCCGGCCTTGACCACCAGCTTGGCGTCGTCGACCTTGATATCGATCAACGCGTCATTGGGCAGGCTTTTGCAGATGTCCATCAGCTTACGCGCAGGGACAGTGATTTCCCCAGGCTCGGCCGGCTCTTCCAGCTGCACGCGTCCAACCAGTTCGACTTCAAGATCGGTACCGGTCAGCGACAGCTGCTGGCCTTCGACGACCATCAATACGTTGGATAGCACCGGCAAGGTCTGACGGCGTTCAACCACGCCGGCCACCAATTGCAGGGGTTTCAACAGGGCTTCGCGTTGAATGGTGAAATGCATGGTCTAGTCCCTTGCCTTAATAAGCTGCACTGGCGTCATCACGTAGTCAGAGTGCGCAGCAGGTTCTTGTAGTCCTCGCGGATATCCGCGTCGGATTCCTTGAGCTCGTTGATCTTTCGGCACGCGTGCAGAACGGTTGTATGGTCGCGGCCGCCAAACACATCACCGATTTCCGGCAGACTGTGGTTGGTCAGCTCTTTGGACAACGCCATCGCAACCTGTCTTGGACGGGCTACAGAGCGGGAACGACGCTTGGACAACAGGTCGGAGATCTTGATCTTGTAGTACTCGGCAACGGTGCGCTGAATGTTATCCACACTCACCAGCTTGTCTTGCAGAGCCAACAGGTCTTTCAGCGACTCACGAATCAGTTCGATCGTGATGTCACGTCCCATGAAGTGCGAGTGCGCGATGACTCGCTTGAGCGCACCCTCGAGTTCACGGACGTTGGAGCGAATGCGTTGCGCGATGAAAAATGCAGCGTCATGGGGCAGATCGACCTTCGCCTGGTCTGCCTTCTTCATGAGAATCGCCACACGGGTTTCCAGTTCGGGTGGCTCGACCGCTACGGTCAGACCCCAGCCGAAACGCGATTTGAGACGCTCTTCGAGACCTTCGATCTCTTTCGGATAACGGTCGCTGGTGAGGATGACCTGCTGTCCGCCTTCAAGGAGCGCGTTGAACGTGTGGAAAAACTCTTCCTGCGAACGTTCCTTGCGGGCGAAGAATTGAATGTCATCGATCAGCAGCGCATCGACCGAGCGATAGAAACGCTTGAACTCGTTGATCGCGTTGAGCTGCAGCGCCTTGACCATGTCGGCCACGAAACGCTCCGAATGCAGGTAGACGACCTTGGCGTTCGGGTTTTTCTTGAGCAGATGGTTACCCACAGCATGCATCAAGTGCGTTTTACCCAGACCGACACCGCCATAAAGGAACAGCGGGTTGTAGCCGTGCTTCGGATTATCTGCGACCTGCCAGGCAGCAGCACGCGCCAGCTGGTTGGATTTACCCTCTACAAAATTCTCGAACGTGAACGTACGGTTCAGGTAGCTGGTGTGCTTGAGCGCACCTTCGACCTGCACGGTACGTTGTTCAGCGCGCGCTGGTGCCTGTTGAGAACTCGCACCGGCCATGGGATCGAAACTGTCACGCGATGGCTCGTTGTGAGCTGGCAGTTCCTGAGCAGGAGAGGGCGACGCTGCCTGGGCAACGGGCGCGGCAACCGGGGCGGGAGCCTGAACGCTGCTGGCCGAATTCGCAGACAAGGCTTGCGAAGCAGCTGCGGCGAGCGGTGCGTTAGGTGCGGCACGCGGCGCAGAGCTGCGTTTGCTTCCTATTAATAAGGAAAGCGCAGGCGCCATCCCTTGACCGTGTTCGCCAAGGAGCTCGAGCAATCGGCCCAGGTATTTTTCATTCACCCAATCAAGCACGAAGCGGTTCGGTGCATAGACACGCAACTCGTCGCCTTCGGCTTCGACCTGTAGCGGACGGATCCAAGTGTTGAATTGCTGGGCAGGCAGCTCATCGCGCAAAAGCTCCACGCACTGCTGCCAAAGTTCCACTGACACGGATATCCCCTAAGTCAAAAGCCGGTGTGGCAAAAACAACCGCCATTGTAACGGTCCGTTGAAGACTTATCCACATGTAGGTTGCTAACAGACGGCTATAAATCATTGATTTGAAGGAATGAAAGACGACGAACGGTATGTGCATAAGCTCTGTGGATAAGCTCACTTCAGCCCGTTGCATAAGTCGGGGTTGAAGTCTGTGGATAACATGCCTGTGGATAAAACAGCCTTTCATGCACAGCTTTTCCGAGGGTGCAGCACAGGCAGAGCACGGTTTTTCGACAACCTTTTGAAACGCTGTACACCTTGTATATCATAGCTCTCAGCGTTTTATCCACAGATATGCCCGACGTAAGAATTATAAGCTCTATAGAAAAGCTTTAAATACTCTCTCTCTTTTATTTCTATAACAGTGCAGCGTGCATGACGATTCGTTCCCTTCAAGACCGGCAAATTGGCCATATAGAACGTTATTGAAGAAAAGCTGGTTGGAAATTGACCTGCGGGCCTGCTTTCTCTAGAATCCCCGGTCTCTTAAAACGGGGGCCATTCCGGCCCGTAGTGGACGAACCAGGTAACACGCCATGAAACGTACTTTCCAACCCAGCACTATCAAGCGCGCCCGCACCCACGGTTTCCGTGCACGTATGGCCACCAAAAACGGCCGTGCCGTTCTGTCGCGTCGTCGCGCCAAAGGCCGTAAGCGTCTGGCAGTTTGATAAATCGGCACAGGAGGTGAGTCGAGACTTCAGTCGGGAAAAGCGTTTGCTGACTCCCCGGCATTTCAAGGCAGTCTTTGACTCCCCTACCGGCAAGGTTCCGGGGAAAAATCTCCTGCTCCTTGCGCGCAACAACGACCTTGATCATCCCCGCCTGGGGCTTGTGATAGGTAAAAAGAGCGTCAAGCTCTCCGTTCAGCGCAATCGTTTGAAACGCCTGATGCGCGAATCATTTCGCCAACACCAAGACAGTTTGGTCGGTTGGGATATCGTTATCGTCGCGCGTAAAGGTTTGGGTGATGTAGAAAACCCTGAACTGATTCAGCATTTCGGCAAGCTGTGGAAACGTCTGGCACGCAGCCAACCTGCTCCACAGACAAAAACCGAACCTGCAGGGGTGGACAGTCCCGATGCGTAAACTGGCACTCGTTCCGATCCAGTTTTATCGCTATGCCATTAGCCCGCTGATGGCCAGTCACTGTCGTTTCTACCCCAGTTGCTCCTGCTACGCGTATGAAGCCATCGATAATCATGGCCTTTTGCGCGGCGGCTGGCTGGCAATGCGCCGCCTGGGTCGCTGTCATCCGTGGAATCCCGGTGGTTATGACCCGGTTCCACCTGTCCCCACCTCCCGTTCTTCTTCGATGGCCGAGTAATCATGGATATTAAACGCACGATCCTGATCGTCGCCCTGGCAATCGTGACCTACGTCGGGGTTCTGAAATGGAACCAGGACTACGGTCAGGCAGCCATGCCGACCCAGAATGTTGCAGCCAGCAACACCGCACCGGGTATTCCGGATACGGCTGCTGGTAATAATGGTTCTGCCAGCGCTGATGTTCCAAGCGCGAATGCAACCACTGCCGCGGCTCCTCTTGAAACTCCGGCCGTAGCCAGCAAAGACCTGATTCAGGTCAAGACCGACGTGCTCGATCTGGCGATCGATCCAGTGGGTGGTGACGTGGTTCAGCTTCGTCTGCCTCTTTATCCACGTCGTCAGGACCGTCCTGAAGTGCCGTTTCAGTTGTTCGACAACGGTGGCGAGCGTACTTTTCTGGCACAAAGTGGCCTGACAGGTACCAATGGTCCCGATGCTCGTGCTGCCGGTCGTCCGGTTTACACGTCCACACAGAAGACTTATCAACTGGCTGATGGCCAGAACGATATGGTCGTGGACCTGAAATTCTCGGAAAACGGCATCAATTACATCAAGCGCTTCACATTCAAACGTGGCCTTTACGACCTGGTCGTGACCTACGTTGTGGATAACCAGAGCGCTCAGCCGTGGGCCGGTAACCTGTTCGCGCAATTGAAGCGCGATTCCAGCTCCGATCCATCGTCGACCACAGCTACCGGTACCGCCACTTATCTTGGTGCGGCGCTGTGGACAGCTGCCGAGCCCTACAAGAAAGTGTCGATGAAAGATATCGACAAGGGTCAGGTCAAGGAAACGGTTCAAGGTGGCTGGGTTGCCTGGCTGCAACACTACTTCGTGACTGCGTGGATTCCTGATCACAACGTAACCAACGTTGTTCAGACCCGTAAAGACAGCCAGGGCAATTACATCATCGGCTTCACCAGCCCGACATTGACCGTTGCTCCGGGTGCCAAAGGCGAGACCACTGCGACCTTGTACGCAGGTCCGAAAAGCCAGGCGGTACTCAAAGAGTTATCCCCAGGTCTGGAACTGACAGTCGATTACGGCTTCCTGTGGTTCATTGCCCAGCCTATCTTCTGGCTGCTGCAACATATCCACGCGATTCTTGGCAACTGGGGCTGGTCGATCATCGTCCTGACCATGCTGATCAAGGGGCTGTTCTTCCCGCTCTCCGCAGCCAGCTACAAATCCATGGCCCGCATGCGCGCCGTGGCTCCGAAACTGGCCTTGCTGAAGGAACAACATGGCGACGATCGCCAGAAAATGTCCCAGGCAATGATGGAGTTGTACAAGAAAGAGAAGATCAACCCGCTGGGTGGTTGCTTGCCGATTCTTGTGCAGATGCCGGTTTTCCTGTCGCTGTACTGGGTACTGCTGGAAAGCGTGGAAATGCGTCAGGCTCCATGGATCCTGTGGATAACCGACCTGTCGATCAAGGACCCATTCTTCATTCTGCCGATCATCATGGGCGCGACCATGTTCATTCAGCAGCGTCTGAACCCGACTCCTCCGGATCCGATGCAGGCCAAGGTCATGAAAATGATGCCAATCATCTTCACGTTCTTCTTCCTGTGGTTCCCTGCCGGTCTGGTTCTGTACTGGGTTGTGAACAACACCCTGTCGATCGCACAGCAGGCGTACATCACTCGCAAGATCGAAACGGCTACCAAGAAAGCAGCTGCCTGATCTAACCTGTGAATAAGTTCTACAAGGCGCCCCCTCTGTGGGGCGTTTTGCTATCTGTCAGTTGTACAGGAGGCGGACCATGAACGTCCCTCGTGAAACAATCGCCGCCATCGCGACTGCTCAAGGTCGTGGTGGCGTCGGCATCGTCCGTATTTCAGGTCCGCTGGCCAGCAAGGCAGCGCAGGCGATAATCGGGCGTGCGCCCAAACCCCGTTATGCCCATTACGGACCTTTCGCCGATGCGTCGGGCCAGACACTGGACGAGGGCATCGCACTGTACTTTCCCGGCCCAAACTCCTTTACCGGCGAAGATGTTCTGGAGCTGCAGGGACACGGTGGTCCGATCGTGCTCGACATGTTGCTGCAACGTTGCCTGGAATTGGGTTGCCGTCTGGCCCGTCCCGGTGAATTCAGCGAGCGCGCGTTTCTCAACGACAAGCTGGACCTGGCACAGGCCGAAGCGATTGCCGACCTGATCGAGGCAAGTTCTGCACAGGCTGCCCGCAATGCGTTGCGCTCGTTGCAGGGTGCGTTTTCCCAACGTGTGGATAAGTTGACCGAGAAATTGATCGGTCTTCGGATCTACGTCGAGGCGGCAATCGACTTCCCGGAAGAGGAAATCGACTTCCTTGCCGATGGCCACGTGTTAAGCATGCTTGATAACGTGCGCGATGAGTTATCCACAGTCCTGCGCGAAGCAGGGCAGGGTGCGTTGTTGCGTGATGGTATGACTGTGGTGATTGCTGGACGGCCCAACGCCGGCAAGTCGAGCCTGCTCAATGCGCTGGCCGGGCGTGAAGCTGCCATTGTGACCGAGATCGCTGGTACCACGCGCGATGTACTGCGTGAACATATCCACATCGACGGCATGCCGCTGCACGTGGTGGACACTGCAGGTCTGCGTGACACTCAGGACCAGGTTGAAATGATCGGCGTGCAGCGTGCACTCAAGGCGATTGGCGAAGCGGACAGGATCCTGCTGGTGGTAGACGCAACGGCACCGGAAGCGAGTGATCCCTTCGCGCTGTGGCCCGAGTTTCTGGAACAGAGGCCTGATCCGGCCAAGGTCACGCTGATTCGAAACAAGTCTGACCTGAGCGGCGACACTACAGGCCTGGAAACCAGTCCCGACGGTCATGTCACCATCAGCCTGAGCGCCAAGGCTGGCGGCGAAGGGCTTGAACTGCTGCGTGAACATCTCAAGGCGTGCATGGGCTATGAACAGACCTCCGAGAGCAGCTTCAGCGCTCGTCGTCGCCACCTTGAAGCGCTGCGCCACGCCAGTGACTCTCTGGAGCACGGCAGGGCACAGTTGACGCTTGCCGGCGCTGGAGAGCTGTTGGCCGAGGATTTGCGCCAGGCCCAACAGTCACTGGGGGAAATCACCGGTGCTTTCAGCTCCGATGACCTGCTTGGCAGGATCTTTTCCAGCTTCTGCATCGGTAAATAGTCACGAAACAGATGCTGTCACGCCTCTGACAGCATCAGGCATCAGATTCGAATCAGTCTGAAAGGGACGGCAATCGTCCCGCTGTCTGTTGATACCCCTTCCGCAAAGCCAAAACCTTCCCTCGCATACGGTCTGATCGCGGTTTCAGCTGTGGACGATTGATCGCTTTCAATCCTTCAGATGCCTCGAGACGCTCTCCCCACGTCGATCCAACAGTCCTTTTTTCACTGACCAGCAGTCGAGCAACCGCCGATTTCATCATTTTCTGTGAAATAAGCCCTGTGCATAACCGCGCCTCAGCTCGGTTGATAACCGGGCCTGAAACCTGAAGATAAACCGGCCTGTGGACAAAGTGCACTTTAATCCACAGGCTCAGGACGGTTATCCCAAACCCTCACAGGCACATGACCACAGGCTTTTGAATCTCTGTACACATTGAAAATAAAGGCCTGTAGGAATCTATCCACAGAAACATGGCTCAGTAAGAATAAACATAAAAACAAGGCTTTATAAACTTTCTTTCCTTTTTATTTTCTTTATCCGCGAGTTTTCCACAGCTGGTTAAATTTTGTGCAACGGGTTTCATTCAGGAGGGGTAAGTCCCTATACTTGTCAGCTATCCCAATTTCCCATCGACAACAGGCACGAGGTGCGTGGTGGATTTCCCTTCCCGTTTTGAAGTGATCGTCATCGGTGGCGGTCATGCCGGTACCGAGGCCGCACTTGCGTCGGCACGCATGGGTGTCAAAACCCTGCTGTTGACGCATAACGTGGAAACACTCGGCCAGATGAGCTGCAACCCTGCGATCGGTGGCATCGGCAAAAGTCATCTGGTCAAGGAAATCGACGCCCTTGGCGGCGCGATGGCCATGGCCACTGACAAAGGCGGCATACAGTTCCGCGTGTTGAACAGCCGCAAAGGCCCGGCCGTACGTGCGACCCGTGCCCAGGCAGACCGCGTTCTGTACAAGGCCGCGATTCGCGAAACGCTTGAAAACCAGCCGAACCTGTGGATATTTCAGCAATCCTGCGATGACCTGATTGTCGAGCAGGACCAGGTCCGTGGTGTTGTCACGCAAATGGGCCTACGTTTCCTGGCTGATTCCGTTGTATTGACCACCGGTACATTCCTGGGCGGTCTTATCCACATCGGTATGCAGAATTATTCGGGTGGCCGAGCGGGTGATCCGCCGTCGATCGCGCTTGCACGCCGTCTTCGGGAGCTGCCATTACGGGTGGGGCGCTTGAAGACCGGTACGCCGCCACGCATCGATGGCCGCTCTGTCGATTTCTCGGTGATGACCGAGCAACCGGGCGATACGCCGATTCCCGTTATGTCGTTCATGGGTTCGAAGGAACAACATCCGTCGCAAGTGAGTTGCTGGATTACCCACACCAATGCGCGGACACACGAAATCATTGCGTCCAATCTTGATCGTTCGCCTATGTATTCCGGTGTGATCGAGGGCATCGGTCCGCGTTACTGTCCATCGATCGAAGACAAGATTCATCGCTTTGCCGACAAGGAAAGCCACCAGGTCTTCATCGAGCCGGAAGGTCTGACCACCCACGAGCTGTATCCGAACGGTATCTCCACGTCTCTGCCCTTCGATGTGCAGCTGCAGATCGTTCGTTCGATTCGCGGCATGGAAAATGCGCACATCGTTCGCCCGGGCTATGCCATCGAGTACGACTACTTCGATCCACGCGATCTGAAGTACAGCCTCGAAACCAAGGTGATCGGCGGTCTGTTCTTCGCAGGCCAGATCAACGGCACAACCGGCTACGAAGAAGCGGGTGCTCAAGGTTTGCTGGCCGGAACCAACGCGGCATTGCGTGCGCAAGGTCGCGACAGCTGGTGCCCGCGTCGTGACGAGGCGTACATCGGGGTGTTGGTTGATGACCTGATCACGCTGGGTACGCAAGAGCCTTACCGGATGTTCACATCCCGCGCCGAATATCGTTTGATCCTGCGCGAAGACAACGCTGACCTGCGTCTGACCGAAAAAGGCCGTGAGCTGGGTCTGGTCGATGACGCGCGTTGGGCCGCGTTCTGTACCAAGCGTGAAAACATCGCGCTGGAAGAACAGCGTCTGAAAAGCACCTGGGTTCGTCCGGGTACCGAACAGGGCGATGCCATTGCCGCGCATTTCGGCACGCCGCTGACCCACGAATACAACCTGCTCAATCTGCTGACGCGTCCAGAAATCGATTATGCCAGCCTGATTTCCCTCACCGGTGAGGGCTGCATTGATCCACAGGTCGCCGAGCAGGTGGAGATCAAGACCAAGTACGCCGGTTACATTGATCGGCAGCAGGACGAAATCGCCCGTTTGCGTGCCAGCGAAGACACGAAGCTGCCTGAAGACATCGATTACGCGGGGATTTCCGGTCTGTCGAAAGAAATTCAAAGCAAGCTGGGGATAACTCGCCCCGAAACTCTCGGACAGGCCTCGCGCATTCCGGGTGTCACGCCTGCAGCGATTTCCCTGTTGATGATTCACTTGAAAAAACGCGGCGCGGGCCGTCAGTTGGAGCAAAGCGCTTGAGTTCTATGGTTACCCCGCAACACGCCGAAGAGTTATCCACAGGCGCCCGCGCTCTGGGTATCGAGCTCACTCTGGTCCAGCACGAACAACTGCTTGCCTATCTGGCGCTGTTGATCAAGTGGAACAAGGCGTACAACCTCACGGCTGTGCGCAACCCGGACGAGATGGTGTCCCGGCATTTGCTCGACAGCCTGAGTGTGATTTCTTTCATCGAAGGTGGCGCCGAAGGCGAACGCTGGCTCGATGTCGGCAGCGGGGGCGGCATGCCCGGTATTCCCATGGCGATCATGTTTCCGCAGATGAAGGTTTCGCTGCTGGACAGCAATGGCAAGAAGACCCGCTTTCAGACCCAGGTCAAACTGGAGCTGAAGCTGGATAACCTCGAAGTTATCCACAGCCGCGCCGAAACCTACCAGCCGGACGTACCGTTCAACGGAATCATTTCCCGTGCGTTCAGCAGTCTGGAAGACTTTGCCGGATGGACTCGCCACATGGGCGACACACAGACACGCTGGCTGGCGATGAAAGGGCTGCATCCTGCCGATGAACTGGTAGCATTGCCCACGGATTTTCACCTTGATAGCGCACAAGCCTTGACCGTTCCGGGTTGCCAAGGCCAACGCCATCTGCTGATACTGCGCCGCACGGCATGATTGGGAACACAAGCGATAATGGCTAAGGTATTCGCGATAGCGAACCAGAAAGGTGGGGTAGGCAAGACCACCACATGCATCAACCTCGCCGCGTCACTGGTTGCTACCAAACGACGCGTGCTGCTGATCGATCTCGATCCCCAGGGCAATGCGACCATGGGGAGTGGTGTGGATAAACACAACCTCGAAAACTCCGTTTACGACCTGCTGATTGGCGAATGCGATCTGGCTGAGGCCATGCAGTTCTCCGAGCACGGCGGTTATCAACTGCTTCCGGCCAACCGCGACCTGACGGCAGGCGAGGTGGTGCTGCTGGAAATGCAGATGAAGGAGAGCCGTCTGCGCAACGCGCTGGCGCCAATCCGCGAAAACTACGATTACATTCTCATCGACTGCCCTCCGTCGCTGTCGATGCTCACGCTCAACGCCCTGGTGGCGTCTGATGGCGTGATTATCCCCATGCAGTGTGAGTATTTCGCACTGGAAGGTCTGAGCGACCTTGTGGATAACATCAAGCGGATCGGCCAACTGCTAAACCCGCAGCTCAAGATCGAAGGCCTGCTGCGCACGATGTACGACCCGCGTCTGAGCCTGATCAACGATGTTTCGGCGCAGCTCAAGGAACACTTTGGCGAGCAGCTGTACGATACCGTTATCCCGAGAAACATCAGACTGGCCGAGGCGCCGAGCTTCGGTATGCCGGTGCTGGCCTACGACAAGTCTTCCCGCGGGGCGCTGGCTTATCTGGCGCTCGCCAGTGAACTGGTTCGTCGTCAACGTCGCGGCGCGAAAACCGCTCAGCCTACCTAAGGAATTTCCATGGCCGTCAAGAAACGAGGTCTCGGACGTGGGTTGGACGCACTTCTGAGCAGTCCAACCGTCAGTTCGCTGGAAGAACAGGCCATCAAGGCCCCCGAACGTGAGCTGCAGCATGTGCCGCTGGACATGATCCAGCGCGGCAAGTACCAGCCGCGCCGTGACATGGATCCCCAGGCGCTTGAAGAACTTGCGCAGTCGATCAAGTCTCAGGGCGTGATGCAGCCGATCGTGATTCGCCCGATCGGCAACAACCGTTTTGAAATCATTGCCGGTGAACGTCGCTGGCGTGCCAGTCAGCAGGCAGGTGTCGAGACGATCCCGGCCATGGTTCGCGATGTGCCGGATGAAACCGCCATCGCCATGGCGCTGATCGAAAACATCCAGCGTGAAGATCTCAACCCCATCGAAGAAGCGATGGCGTTGCAGCGTCTGCAGCAGGAATTCCAGCTGACCCAGCAGCAGGTGGCCGATGCCGTCGGCAAGTCCCGTGTCAGCGTGGCCAACCTGCTGCGACTGATTGCGCTGCCGGAAGTGATCAAGACCATGCTGTCCCACGGCGACCTGGAGATGGGCCATGCACGTGCCCTGCTCGGTCTGCCGGAGGAAAGGCAGGTCGAAGGAGCGCGACACGTTGTCGCACGCGGGCTGACCGTACGCCAGACGGAAGCACTGGTCAGGCAGTGGCTCAGCGGTAAGGAAACCCCTGCGGAACCTGCCAAGGCCGACCCCGACATCAGCCGGCTCGAGCAGCGTCTGGCCGAGCGTTTGGGGTCTGCGGTCCAGATCCGCCACGGGCAGAAGGGAAAAGGGCAATTGGTGATCCGCTACAACTCGCTGGATGAGTTGCAAGGTGTGCTTGCTCACATCCGCTGAAACAATTGGTCTGTAGCGTATAGTCGGAAATCACTACCTGACTGTTGAATAGGGACTTAACCGCCCCTATACTCTGCGCGCATTTTGTCGGCACAAATTATGCCAAGTTACAGATGATGGCGACCGACAGCGAAGGAGCAAATGCGATGGAATCACGCATGCCAGACCGCTTGCCGTTTCATCGCCTGGCGGTTTTTCCGGTTTTGCTGGCTCAATTGATCGTCCTGCTGATAGCCGCGTTGGCGCTGTGGCAGTGGCGTGGAGTCGTAGCGGGATATTCGGGGCTCTGCGGAGGCCTGATAGCCTGGCTGCCCAATTTATACTTCGCTCACAAGGCTTTCCGGTTTTCCGGAGCCCGAGCCGCTCAAGCCATCGTCCGGTCGTTCTACGCCGGCGAGGCGGGCAAACTTATTTTGACGGCAGTGCTTTTTGCACTGACGTTTGCAGGCGTAAAGCCGCTGGCACCGCTGGCGGTTTTCGGAGTGTTCATGTTGATCCAGGTGGTCAACTGGTTCGCTCCACTGCTTACGAGAACAAGACTTTCGAGACCTTAGGGCGTTTGAGGCAACCATGGCAGAGCAAACAGCTTCGGGCTATATCCAGCACCACTTGCAGAACCTGACATTCGGGCACCTGCCCAATGGCGAATGGGGCTTTGCCCACACCGCAGCAGAAGCCAAGGAAATGGGTTTCTGGGCTTTCCACGTCGATACCCTCGGCTGGTCGGTTGCGCTGGGTCTGATTTTCGTTCTGATTTTCCGCATGGCGGCCAAGAAGGCGACTTCCGGCCAGCCGGGCGCCCTGCAGAACTTCGTTGAAGTACTGGTCGAGTTCGTCGATGGCAGCGTGAAAGACAGCTTCCACGGCCGCAGCGCGGTCATCGCGCCACTGGCCCTGACCATTTTCGTCTGGGTATTCCTGATGAACGCCGTCGACCTGGTACCGGTCGACTGGATTCCTCAGCTGGCGATGCTGATCTCCGGTGACGAGCACATTCCATTCCGTGCCGTTCCGACGACTGACCCTAACGCGACACTGGGCATGGCCCTGTCGGTTTTCGCGCTGATCATTTTCTACAGCATCAAGGTCAAGGGCATCGGCGGCTTCATCGGCGAACTGACCCTGCACCCGTTCGGCAGCAAGAACATCTTCGTTCAGGCACTGTTGATCCCGGTCAACTTCCTGCTGGAATTCGTGACGCTGGTAGCCAAGCCGATTTCTCTGGCACTGCGTCTGTTCGGCAACATGTATGCTGGTGAGCTGGTATTCATCCTGATCGCCGTCATGTTCGGCAGCGGTCTGCTCTGGTTGAGCGGGCTGGGTATCGTTCTGCAATGGGCATGGGCTGTGTTCCACATCCTGATCATCACCCTGCAAGCGTTCATCTTCATGATGCTGACCATCGTCTACCTGTCGATGGCTCACGAAGATAACCATTGAGATTCGCCTCCGGGCGTATCTGATGACCGTCCCGCAAACTGCGGGACGGTGCCCGCAAGGGCTGATGTAACAAACGATTTTGCTTTACCGCTTTAATTAAAAAAACCTAACCAATACGACGTAAAAGTCGGGAGGAAAGATGGAAACTGTAGTTGGTCTAACCGCTATCGCTGTTGCACTGTTGATCGGCCTGGGCGCACTGGGTACTGCAATCGGTTTCGGCCTGTTGGGCGGCAAGTTCCTGGAAGGCGCAGCGCGTCAGCCGGAAATGGTTCCAATGCTGCAAGTTAAAATGTTCATCGTAGCGGGCCTGCTCGACGCCGTGACCATGATCGGTGTTGGTATCGCTCTGTTCTTCACCTTTGCGAACCCCTTCGTTGGTCAACTCGCTGGCTGATCACTCGAATTTTCGAGTTGATTGGTGTGATGGACAACGAACGAGCGAGGTGTTGGCGTGAACATTAATGCAACCCTGATTGGCCAGTCCGTTGCGTTCTTCATTTTTGTGCTGTTCTGCATGAAGTTCGTGTGGCCTCCGGTCATCGCGGCTTTGCACGAACGTCAGAAGAAGATCGCGGATGGACTGGACGCTGCTTCCCGAGCAGCTCGCGACCTGGAGCTGGCCCAAGACAAAGTGGGTCAACAACTGCGCGAAGCTAAGGCTCAAGCAGCTGAAATCATTGAGCAAGCCAAGAAACGCGGTACTCAGATTGTCGACGAAGCCCGTGAACAGGCTCGCGTTGAAGCTGACCGTGTGAAGGCTCAGGCTCAGGCCGAGATCGAGCAGGAACTGAACGGTGTCAAAGACGCCTTGCGCGCCCAGTTGGGTAGCTTGGCAGTCAATGGTGCAGAGAAGATCCTGGGTGCCACAATCGATCAAAACGCGCACGCGGAGCTGGTTAACAAACTGGCTGCTGAAATTTAAGCGAGGGCGATCATGGCAGAACTGACCACGTTGGCCCGACCTTACGCTAAGGCGGCCTTCGAGCACGCGCAGGCCCACCAGCAACTGGCCAATTGGTCAGCCATGCTCGGCCTGGCTGCTGCGGTGTCGCAAGACGACACCATGCAGCGCATGCTCAAGGCCCCGCGACTGACGAGCGCACAAAAGGCCACCACTTTTATTGAAGTGTGTGGCGACAAGTTCGATGCCAAGGCACAGAATTTCATCCACGTCGTTGCTGAAAACGACCGTCTCCCGCTTCTGCCGGAGATCGCCGAACTGTTCGACCTGTACAAGGCCGAGCAGGAAAAATCGGTCGATGTGGATGTCACCAGTGCTTTTGCATTGAACCAAGAACAGCAAGACAAACTCGCCAAGGTTCTCAGTGCACGGCTCGGCCGGGAAGTGCGCCTGCATGCTGCGGAGGATGCCACCCTTATCGGTGGTGTCGTAATCCGCGCCGGCGACCTGGTTATCGATGGCTCAGTTCGCGGCAAAATCGCGCAACTAGCCGAAGCATTGAAATCTTGAGTTTGAAGGGGCAGCAGAGCAATGCAGCAACTCAATCCTTCCGAAATAAGTGAAATCATCAAGGGTCGCATCGAGAAGCTCGATGTAACCTCCCAAGCCCGTAACGAAGGCACAGTCGTCAGCGTGTCTGACGGTATCGTGCGGATTCACGGTCTGGCCGACGTAATGTACGGCGAGATGATCGAGTTTCCGGGCGGCGTCTACGGTATGGCGCTGAACCTTGAGCAGGATTCCGTGGGTGCCGTTGTACTGGGCGCTTACACGACTCTGGCTGAAGGCATGAGCGCCAAGTGCACTGGCCGCATCCTGGAGGTTCCGGTTGGTAAGGAACTGCTGGGTCGCGTAGTCGATGCACTGGGTAACCCAGTTGACGGCAAAGGTCCGCTGAACAACACCGAGACCGATGCGGTCGAGAAAGTTGCTCCAGGCGTGATCTGGCGTAAGTCGGTAGACCAGCCTGTACAGACTGGCTACAAGGCTGTCGATGCAATGATTCCAGTCGGCCGTGGCCAGCGTGAGCTGATCATCGGTGACCGTCAGATCGGTAAGACCGCTCTGGCCATCGACGCAATCATCAACCAGAAAGACAGCGGCATCTTCTGCGTCTACGTGGCAATCGGTCAGAAACAATCGACCATCGCCAACGTGGTTCGCAAGCTCGAAGAAAACGGCGCACTGGCTAACACCATCGTCGTGGCTGCAAGTGCTTCCGAATCCGCTGCGCTGCAGTTCCTTGCACCGTACTCGGGTTGCACCATGGGTGAGTTCTTCCGCGACCGCGGTGAAGACGCGCTGATCGTTTATGACGATCTGTCCAAGCAAGCAGTGGCTTACCGCCAGATTTCCCTGCTGCTGCGCCGTCCACCAGGCCGTGAAGCCTACCCGGGTGACGTGTTCTATCTCCACTCCCGTCTGCTGGAGCGCGCATCGCGTGTTTCCGAAGAGTACGTAGAGAAGTTCACCAACGGCGCAGTGACCGGCAAAACCGGTTCCCTGACTGCACTGCCGATCATCGAAACCCAGGCTGGCGACGTTTCCGCGTTCGTTCCGACCAACGTGATTTCCATCACCGACGGTCAGATATTCCTGGAATCGGCCATGTTCAACTCTGGCATCCGTCCAGCTGTGAACGCCGGTGTTTCGGTATCGCGTGTAGGTGGTGCCGCTCAGACCAAGATCATCAAGAAGCTCTCCGGTGGTATCCGTACCGCTCTGGCTCAGTACCGTGAACTGGCGGCATTCGCCCAGTTCGCTTCTGACCTGGACGAAGCGACCCGTAAGCAACTTGAGCATGGTCAGCGCGTTACCGAGCTGATGAAGCAGAAGCAATACGCACCAATGTCGATCGCTGACATGGCGCTGTCGCTGTATGCCGCTGAGCGTGGGTTCCTGACCGACATCGAAATCGCCAAGATTGGCAGCTTTGAACAAGCGCTGATTGCTTACTTCAACCGCGATCACGCCGATTTGATGGCGAAGATCAACGTGAAGGGTGACTTCAATGACGAAATCGATTCTGGCATGAAAGCCGGCATCGAGAAGTTCAAGGCCACCCAAACCTGGTAAGCCGCAGCGGGGGCCGGAAGGCTCCCGCTTGCTAACCTGATAGGTGTTACATGGCAGGCGCAAAAGAGATTCGCAGCAAGATTGCGAGCATCAAAAGCACGCAAAAGATCACCAGCGCCATGGAAAAAGTGGCGGTCAGCAAAATGCGCAAGGCTCAAATGCGCATGGCTGCTAGCCGTCCTTACGCGGATCGTATCCGCCAGGTGATTGGTCATCTTGCCAACGCTAACCCGGAATATCGCCACCCTTTCATGATCGAGCGCGAAGTAAAGCGTGTCGGTTATGTCGTGGTGAGCAGTGACCGTGGTCTGTGCGGCGGCTTGAATACCAACCTGTTCAAGGCTTTGGTCAAGGACATGGCGGTAAACCGTGAAAACGGCGTAGAGATCGATCTGTGCGTGGTTGGCAGCAAAGGTGCGGCATTTTTCCGCAACTTCGGCGGTAACGTCGTCGCTGCAATCAGCCACCTGGGCGAAGAGCCGTCGATCAATGATTTGATCGGCAGCGTCAAGGTGATGCTGGATGCCTACCTGGATGGCCGTATTGATCGCCTGTCCGTGGTATCCAACAAGTTCATCAACACCATGACGCAACAGCCAACGGTGGAGCAGTTGATTCCGCTGGTGGCAACCCCGGATCAGGAACTCAAGCACCACTGGGACTATCTCTACGAACCCGATGCCAAAGAGCTGCTCGATGGCTTGATGGTTCGCTACGTTGAGTCGCAGGTGTACCAGGCGGTGGTCGAGAACAACGCAGCTGAACAAGCGGCGCGGATGATTGCAATGAAGAACGCCACCGACAACGCCGGTGATCTGATCAGCGATTTGCAGCTGATCTACAACAAGGCGCGTCAGGCAGCGATCACCCAAGAGATCTCGGAAATCGTCGGCGGCGCTGCCGCGGTTTAACGGTTCAAATATTAGAGGAACCAGCTAATGAGTAGCGGACGTATCGTTCAAATCATCGGCGCCGTGATCGACGTGGAATTTCCACGCGATAGCGTACCGAGTATCTACAACGCGCTGAAAGTACAAAGCGCGGCAGAAACCACCCTGGAAGTTCAGCAGCAGCTGGGCGACGGCGTGGTTCGTACCATTGCGATGGGCTCCACCGAGGGCTTGAAGCGTGGTCTGGAAGTAACAGACTCTGGCGCAGCCATCTCCGTACCGGTCGGTAAAGCGACTCTGGGCCGGATCATGGACGTACTGGGCAACCCGATTGACGAAGCTGGTCCGATCGCCACCGAAGAGCGCTGGGGCATTCACCGTCCTGCGCCAACCTTCGCTGAGCAAGCGGGTGGCAACGATCTGCTGGAAACAGGCATCAAGGTTATCGACCTGGTCTGCCCGTTCGCCAAAGGCGGTAAAGTCGGTCTGTTCGGTGGTGCCGGTGTCGGCAAGACCGTAAACATGATGGAACTGATCCGTAACATCGCCATCGAGCACAGCGGTTATTCCGTGTTCGCCGGTGTGGGTGAGCGTACTCGTGAGGGTAACGACTTCTACCACGAGATGAAGGATTCCAACGTTCTGGACAAGGTTGCTCTGGTCTACGGCCAGATGAACGAGCCGCCGGGTAACCGTCTGCGCGTAGCCCTGACCGGCCTGACCATGGCCGAGAAGTTCCGTGACGAAGGTAACGACGTTCTGCTGTTCGTCGACAACATCTACCGTTACACACTGGCCGGTACTGAAGTATCCGCACTGCTGGGCCGTATGCCTTCCGCAGTAGGTTACCAGCCGACCCTGGCCGAAGAGATGGGTACTCTGCAAGAGCGCATCACTTCGACCAAGAACGGTTCGATCACCTCGATCCAGGCGGTATACGTACCAGCGGACGACTTGACCGACCCGTCGCCAGCGACCACGTTTGCCCACTTGGACGCAACCGTCGTACTGTCCCGTGACATCGCCTCCCTGGGTATCTACCCGGCGGTCGATCCACTCGACTCGACTTCGCGCCAGCTGGACCCGAACGTTATCGGCCAGGAACACTACGACACCGCTCGCGGCGTTCAGTACGTGTTGCAGCGTTACAAAGAGCTGAAAGACATCATCGCGATCCTGGGTATGGACGAGCTGTCGGAGACCGACAAGCAGTTGGTTAACCGTGCTCGTAAGATCCAGCGCTTCCTGTCCCAGCCTTTCTTCGTGGCAGAAGTCTTCACCGGTGCTTCGGGTAAATACGTTTCCCTGAAAGACACCATTGCTGGCTTCAAAGGCATCCTCAACGGTGACTACGACCACCTGCCAGAACAAGCGTTCTACATGGTCGGCGGCATCGAAGAAGCGATCGAGAAAGCCAAGAAACTGTAATCCCGGCGCCCGGAAACGGGCGCTAATCAGGTTGAGGCAAGCAAATGGCTATGACAGTCCATTGCGACATCGTCAGCGCGGAAGGGGAAATCTTCTCCGGTCTGGTCGAGATGGTGATTGCGCACGGTAACCTGGGTGATATCGGTATCGCTCCAGGCCACGCGCCGCTGATCACTGATCTGAAGCCGGGCCCGATCCGCTTGATCAAGCAGGGTGGGGAAGCCGAGGTGTTCTACATCTCCGGTGGTTTCCTTGAGGTTCAGCCGAACATGGTCAAGGTGCTTGCCGATACTGTGCAACGTGCTGGCGACCTGGACGAAGCCTCCGCTCAAGCAGCTGTAAAGGCTGCAGAGAAGGCCCTGAACGAGAAAGGCGCAGACTTCGACTACGGATCTGCAACTGCTCGTCTGGCCGAGGCCGCAGCTCAGCTGCGTACCGTTCAGCAAATTCGCAAGAAGTTCGGCGGCTAACCCCGCTGCTTCATGCGCGATTGAGAAAAAGGGTAGCCTCGGCTACCCTTTTTCTTTTTCCGAATAAGCCCGTCCCCGGCCGCTGGCTATGATTGCCGCGCCGCTCAGTTGGTAGTCCTCATGTCTCTCGATATCGTCATTCTTGCTGCTGGCCAAGGTACCCGGATGCGTTCGGCCTTGCCGAAGGTACTCCACCCCGTTGCGGGCAACTCCATGCTGGGTCATGTTATCCACAGTGCCCGCCAGTTATCCCCAAGCGGCATCCATGTGGTGATCGGCCACGGCGCGGATGTGGTGCGCGAGCGTCTGGCGGCTGACGATCTGAATTTCGTGATGCAGGACAAGCAACTCGGCACAGGCCATGCCGTGGCTCAGGCCGTGCCTGCACTGACGGCTGAAACCGTCCTGATCCTCTACGGCGACGTGCCCCTGATTGAAGTCGACACGCTGCAGCGTCTGCTCAAACTGGTTAGCTCTGAGCAGTTGGGTCTGTTGACTGTCACCCTGAATGATCCGACGGGCTATGGCCGTATCGTGCGCGACGAGCAAGGCCGGGTGGCTGCTATCGTCGAGCATAAGGATGCAACCGACGCCCAGAAGGCGATCACCGAAGGCAACACCGGCATCCTGGCAGTACCCGGCAAGCGTCTGGCCGAGTGGCTGGGGCGTCTCTCCAACAACAACGCGCAGGGCGAGTATTACCTGACCGATGTGATCGCCATGGCTGTGAACGATGGCCTGGTGGTTGCGACGGAACAGCCGTACGACGCCATGGAAGTGCAGGGCGCCAACGACCGCAAGCAGCTTTCCGAGCTTGAGCGTCACTACCAGTTGCGCGAAGCCCGCCGTCTGATGGCCGCTGGCGTCACCCTGCGCGACCCTGCGCGCTTCGACGTGCGCGGTGAAGTCAGCGTCGGTCGTGATGTGCTGATCGACATCAACGTGGTGCTCGAAGGCAAGGTCGTGATCGAGGATGACGTAGTCATCGGTCCGAACTGCGTTATCAAGGACAGCACATTGCGCAAAGGTGTTGTCGTTAAAGCCAACAGCCACATCGAAGGCGCGATTCTGGGAGAGGGCAGCGATGCTGGACCTTTCGCGCGTCTGCGTCCTGGCAGCGTATTGGGCGCCAAGGCGCATGTGGGTAACTTTGTTGAGCTGAAGAATGCCGTGCTGGGTGAAGGCGTGAAAGCCGGGCACCTGACCTATCTGGGTGACACGGTCATCGGAGCTCGCACAAACATCGGAGCGGGCACCATCACCGTCAATTACGACGGTGCGAACAAACACCAGACCATTATTGGCGAGGACGTCTTTATTGGCTCAAACAACTCTCTGATTGCGCCTGTGGATATCGGGAGCGGCTCTAATACGGCGGCTGGATCAACAATCACTCAGAATGTGGATAAGTCCCAGTTGGCCGTCGGCCGAGCCCGCCAGCGCAACATCGACGGCTGGAAGCGGCCGGTCAAGATCAGGAAGGACTAGTTATCCACAGACCGTGGGAGGCGGCTTGCCGGCGATAGCGTCAGTTCAGTCACTGACAAGGTCGCCTGAAAGAATGCATCGCCCGCAAGCCGCCTCTTATCAAACAACCTGTAACTTACTGAAGAAACGCGATTTTTGTAGGAGCGGACCGGGCGGCGTTCCGTTTGTCCGCGAATGCTGTAGTTCAGCCGATGAATATTCGTCGGATGTACAGGCCTTTTCGCGGACAAGTCCGCTCCCACCTAGTTTGCCGCGCGACAGCGCTACGTCGAAGACGTAGTGGCGCCTCCCACGATCCTCTGTTTATCGGTAATTGCTCCACATGCCGAATGCCACAGTAAACTGCTACGACCCTTGACCAATCCCTTCAAATAGGTTTTGATTGCCTTCGTTATCTTTCGAATCGAAACTTAAGGTTCTCATGTCGAAGCGCAATACACCTCAACGTCGCCACAACATTCTTGCCCTGCTGAGCCAGCAGGGTGAGGTCAGTGTGGACGATCTGGCCAAGCGTTTTGAAACCTCAGAAGTTACGATCCGAAAGGATCTGGCCGCGCTCGAAACCAACGGTCTGCTGTTGCGTCGCTACGGTGGTGCAGTCACCTTGCCGCACGAACTGATAAGCGAAGGCGCTCAACCTGTCTCCAAATACAAACAGGCCATTGCTCGCGCTGCCGTTACCCGCATCCGCGAGCACGCGCGCATCATTGTCGACAGCGGCAGCACCACCGCAGCGATGATCCCTGAACTGGGCGCGCAGCCTGGCCTTGTGGTCATGACCAACTCGCTGCACGTCGCACGCGCACTGACCGAACTGGAACAGGAACCCGTCCTGCTGATGACTGGCGGGACGTGGGATCCGCATTCCGAATCCTTTCAAGGGCAGGTCGCCGAACAGGTGCTGCGCTCCTACGATTTTGATCAATTGTTCATCGGTGCCGATGGTATCGATCTGATCCGTGGCACCACGACCTTCAACGAATTGCTGGGTCTGAGCCGCGTCATGGCTGAGGTCGCCCGGGAAGTCGTTGTGATGGTCGAAGCCGACAAGGTCGGCCGCAAGATCCCCAACCTGGAGCTGCCCTGGAGCAGTATCCACACCCTTATTACCGATGATCGTCTGCCCACCGAGGCGCGCGACCAGATACAGGCCCGCGGCATCAATCTGATTTGTGCCGCTGTCAGCTAGGAGAGAACCATGTGTGGAATCGTTGGCGCAGTCGCCGAACGTAATATCACGGCCATTTTGCTCGAAGGCCTGAAGCGTCTTGAATACCGCGGCTATGACAGCGCAGGCGTGGCCGTTTTCACTAACGAAGGCACGCTCGAGCGTCGCCGCCGTTCCGGCAAGGTCAGCGAACTCGAGCAGGCTCTGGCCGGCGAACCTCTGGTGGGTCGTCTGGGCATCGCCCACACCCGCTGGGCCACCCACGGCGCGCCCTGCGAGCGTAACGCTCATCCACATTTCTCGGCCAACGAGCTGGCAGTTGTCCACAACGGCATCATCGAAAACCATGAAGCCCTGCGTGAACAGCTCAAGGCTCTGGGCTACGTGTTCTCGTCCGATACCGACACCGAAGTCATTGTTCACCTGCTGCACCACGAGCTCAAGGACACGCCCGATCTGGCGGCGGCCCTGAAAGCTGCGGTCAAGGAACTGCACGGTGCCTACGGACTGGCAGTGATCAGCGCTGCACAACCGGACCGTCTGCTGGCGGCACGCAGCGGCAGTCCGCTGGTGATCGGCATGGGTCTGGGCGAGAACTTCCTCGCCTCCGATCAGCTCGCACTGCGTCAGGTCACTGACCGTTTCATGTACCTGGAAGAGGGCGATATCGCCGAGATCCGTCGCGACAGCGTGCAGATCTGGAGCGTCGACGGTCTGCCGGTCGAGCGTGAAGTCGTGCAATACCACGAAGGTGCCGAAGCCGCTGACAAAGGCGAATACCGCCACTTCATGCTCAAGGAAATCCACGAGCAGCCCAAGGTCGTGCAGCGTACGCTTGAAGGTCGCCTCGGCCAGCAGCAGGTGCTGGTCCATGCCTTTGGTCCACAGGCTGCCGAGCTGTTCGCCAAGGTGCGCAACGTGCAGATCGTAGCGTGCGGCACCAGCTATCACGCCGGTATGGTTGCGCGTTACTGGCTTGAAGGACTGGCCGGGATTCCGTGTCAGGTCGAAGTCGCCAGCGAATTCCGCTACCGCAAGGTCGTGGTCCAGCCGGACACCCTGTTCGTTTCGATCTCCCAGTCCGGTGAAACCGCCGACACCCTGGCTGCCCTGCGCAACGCCAAGGAGCTGGGCTTTCTGGCCAGCCTCGCGATCTGCAACGTCGGCATCAGCTCGCTGGTGCGCGAATCCGACCTCACTCTGCTCACCCAGGCCGGACCGGAAATCGGCGTAGCGTCCACCAAGGCATTCACCACCCAGTTGGTCGCCCTGCTGCTGCTGACCCTGTCGCTGGGCCAGGTCAAAGGCACGCTGGAAGAGGGCGTCGAAGCGCAACTGGTCGATGAACTGCGCCGCCTGCCAACCCGCCTGGGCGAAGCACTGGCGATGGACACCACCGTCGAGAAAGTCGCCGAACTGTTCGCCGAGAAGCACCACACCCTGTTCCTCGGTCGCGGCGCGCAATTTCCGGTCGCCATGGAAGGTGCGCTCAAACTCAAGGAAATCTCCTACATCCACGCCGAAGCCTACCCGGCCGGCGAACTCAAACACGGCCCGCTGGCGCTGGTCGACGCCGACATGCCCGTGGTCACCGTCGCGCCGAACAACGAACTGCTGGAAAAACTCAAATCCAACCTGCAGGAAGTCCGTGCACGCGGTGGAGAGCTGGTGGTATTCGCTGACGAACAGGCCGGCATGAAAAACGGCGAAGGCACCCACGTTGTCGCCATGCCACACATCATCGACGCCCTGGCACCGATTCTGTACACCATTCCGCTGCAACTGCTTTCGTACTACGTGGCCGTGTTGAAGGGGACGGATGTGGATCAGCCGAGGAATCTGGCGAAGTCGGTGACGGTGGAGTAGTTATCCACAGAAGCCGGACATCAGGTGGCTGTTCAGAATAAAGATTGACACAACCTATTAAAGTTTGAAACAGCTCGAAAACCCCCGAAAATACGGGGGTTTTCTGTTTCTGGACCAAGCCGTTGGTTCGGATTAGCGGCTTCGCTTTGTAGTGGTCAACTGGTCGCTGGACTATTCGTCGTCAGACTCTGCGTAAGCTTCTGCCAGTAGGGCCTGGGCGTGACCTTCAAGAAAGTCGAAAACTTCCTCTTGGATATACCCGTTGTATTGCTTCCGCCGACCCTTTGATACGACCCCATTCTGGTCTAAGCACTGCATAATCAGCTTACTCAAGAGGCTACCGCGCACGTCGTAGTTGTCATTAACCACCTTGAGCAACGTGTCGTATCGTTGCAGATACTCGGTTTCTTCCCTCAGTTCGACTTCCAATGCCCGCTTGGCCATTTCCAGCGTGAAGGCCACACACTCAGTCGCATCCCAGTAGCGATATAGGCTTGGGTCGCCGGTGAAGTTAAGCGACATGTTGTCGGCATCGATCCAACGAACGTCCCAGAATTGCCGTGCAGGTTTCGAGAAGCTCTGCAGAGCTTCTAAATAGCGTTGCTCCTCTCGTTTCATGGCGACGGAGACAGGAAGTAACAAACCGTTCTCCAGCGCACCGCTGCAGCACAATGCCTGGTGTATCAAGAAGCGCGACAGTCGCCCATTCCCATCCATGAAGGGGTGCAAGAAGACAAATCCGAATGAGGCAATGCCGGCGGCCACCAGCGGGTCAAGCTCCAAGGGAGCACGGTTTGCGAAGGCCATGAGTTCGACCATCAGCTCCCGGCAAAGATCTGGAGGAGGGGGTATATAGGTGACCCCCGCCGCTCCTCGAAAGGAGTTGGTCAGATGGTTTTGTTCATGCCGGAAGGCCACCGCCCATTCGAGTTGTTGGGAAATTGCATTGTTTTGCAGAGAGACCAAGTAGTCTTCGGTGAGCGGCTGGCGGTCATGTGCCTGGCGCAGTAATTGAACAAAACGTTCTGACTTCTGCTGGCTTGGTGCTTCCTTTTCAATCGCAAATGAGGAATCTGTTTCGCTCAGGTAAGCCCAGTTGATGGCGCGATCCATCATTTCCTTAGGCAAGGAAGCAATGAACTCTTTCGAACGCCCTAGAATGTCGTATTCAAGCAAGGCCTGGACCTCAGGCGTGCGTTCTACCGTCGCGCAATATTGGAGCGTCCCTAGCCCATTGAAGTCCACGCGCCAGCGGTTGTTTCGCACAGATGGGCCCGTGATGTACCGCTCAGGATCAAACAGCAGAACGCCGGGACCCCGAGGCTTGTCCGTGTAGTCGAGTAAAAGATCTGAATAGGCTTCCCAGAGGAAGCAGACTTTGCGGAGATAGCCGCTGCTGGGAGATTGAGTTATGGCCTCGACAAGTAGTCGACCATCAATACGAGGCAGAGCCTGCGCCAAAATAGAGAGGTTGACGCCCTCATGTTTGAGCGCAAAGATGATGTGGGCGAGAAAATCCCCAGCCTCCGGTGCAACCGCCTGCGGCACTGCAAGCGCGCCGCTGATCCGCTCAATGCGTGTGACTGGTTGAACGAGTGCAGGTTTCTTGACCCCGATAGCTTTCAGGCCCATCACATTGATCAAATGGGCGTAACCCACCAGATTCCCCATTGTTTTCCCCTGTCTCTGACCAGATTTTCTTAACCGAGCCAAGATTTTCTTAAAATATGCGTCGAACGCTCAGAAAATATTAACCGAAAATGGCCGTGCCTCCACTATTTTTGGGCTTTCCGCTTATCGGCGCGCCGGGAATCTGTGTAGTTGTCATCGGGTGTTGTTCTACTGGATGTATTACGGCACCGGTCTCTCAGCGTGGCAGCCTGAAGGTAGGCCCAGCAGCAAAAAAAGGGCTGAGGACGTGTTCTGTTTCGCGTCCTCCCATGCCCAATTCTCGACTGCTCGGCTGAGCAACTTACACAGGGTTGCAGCTAGAGTCGCAATCCCAACGAAAATGAAAATGGACGTTCCCCAGTGGTAAGCATTTTCCTCAAAGCTTTTCTAGCGACTGTCTGTATGTTCTCAGCGATCACAAACGCTGCCGAACTCAATCTGTCCGCCGAAGGCGAATCGCTCTACTTCAAAGCGTTACCTTCTCTGGAAAAGATTGATGAGCTGAACAATGGAATATTCAGTGTCCGGGACGAGTTGTCTGCCAACGAAAAATTCCCAGATCAAAAAAGAGAGGAAGTGAAAACCGAGCTCCAGGGACTTCTAAAAGAAGCATTGCCTTTGCTCACGCGTTCTGCCGAGGAACTCAACCCGGCTGCACAGTATCGACTGGCCGTGATGGTCTCGAATTTCGAATCTGGCCAGCAGGCTGCCGAGAAAGTCTGCACCCTCCTCAGGTCTAGCTTTAGCCAGAGTTTTACCCCGGCAGGCTTGCAGATGCTTTCGTACTGCTTCGATGAAGTTAAAACACCTGAATTCCGGGCGCTCGTCGATGCTTTACCTGACGATGAAACGCTGTACGGCAAGTATTACCCACAACCCGCGATGAGGCCAAGTTGCGATAAGGGCAGTCGCTCTCGCAGCAACCCGATTGTCTGGATCGACGAGAGAAGCTTTCGCGCTAATTTCTATATGAGCTATGCAACTCAAATGTCGAGGAAAAACGATGGACAGGAAAGACTCCGCTATCTCAAGAAAGCCGCTGAGCATGGGTGCAACAAATAGGTACCGGGAGGCTCGGCCGCCAGCTCGCGTTGCCGGACGATAAACTGCGGGCTTTTCTGGCGTCGCAACAGCAGCCAGCCAAAGGAAGGCGCCAACTTCCCCCCGCTCCAAAAAATCACACCCTACTCAATTCACCCGCAGCTCCCTCACCCACCGATCTGCCCCTCTGCGACAACACCGTATAAATCGCAGGCAGTACAAACAGCGTGAACAAGGTCCCTGTCATCATGCCGATGACGATCACCAGACCCAGGCCGAAGCGGCTGTTGGCGCCAGCGCCTGATGCGAACAGCAATGGGATAAGGCCCACGACCATTGCGGCTGTGGTCATCAGGATGGGACGCAGGCGGATGCGTGAGGCCCTTACGATGGCTTGGGCGGATGTGCTACCGCTGAGGGCGATCAGCACATAGGGATGGCGCTTCACTGCACCGACGTAAATCATCAACGTTCATCCTTGACTCAATGGTTCAGTAGATTGGCCAGCAGCCAGGGGTCAGAAGCTCGATCAGGTTCTCGTCCGGATCGCGGAAGTAGATGCTCGATCCGCCCTTTGGCCATTCCGTACGGCCCTCTATGGGCACGTCAGCCTGATCGAGACGTTCCACCCAGGCGTCCATCTCCCGGGCGTCTATAGCAAAGCACACGTGTATGCGTCCGCTCGCATCGTGTGGCGGAATTTCCCCACCGCTCAAGTGTTTGGTTTCCAGCGAGGTACCGCGCTTAAACAGCAGCAGCGTGTTCAGACCTCCGACGTTCAGGGCGACCAGTACGCTGCTTTCAACCATGACTTCAAGGTCGAGCGTGTTGTAGTAAAAATTCTTGGCTTCTGTAAGATCTTTCACATAGAGCGCCGTCTCAATGATCCTGTTGAGTCGTGGCATGTGTCGCTCTCCTTTTTGAGACAAAGAAACCCCTCGGGTTTGGAAGGCCATGGATGGTGAATGTCTTGTTGCGCAACATCGATTTGAATCTGTTGGTGGTGCTTGATGCCCTGCTGACAGAAAAGCACGTCACCCGCACGGGCGAGCGTCTGCACCTGAGTCAGCCTGCAATCAGCCACTCCCTGAGCAAACTGCGCAGCCTGCTCGACGACCCGATCCTGATCAGGAAGGGCAACGAGGTGTACCTGAGCGCGCTGGCGCTCAACATCCAGATGCCCGTCAAGGAAGTGCTGAGCCAGATCGAGACCCTGTTCGGCAACTCCATTGCCTTCGAACCTGCCAGCTCGCAACGTACCTTCAATCTGGCAATGTCCGACTACGGTGCAGCCATCGTGTTGCCCAGGCTGCTGGTGCGCATTCGCAAACAGGCTCCCAACACCACCGTCGTCGTGACGCAGGGCAGCCGCCCCGGTATGCTTGAGCAGGTCACTCAGGGCAAGATCGATCTGGCGCTTGGCGTGTTTCCCGGTCTGCCCGCCGACATCGCCCAGTCCACGCTGTTCGAAGAGACATTCTCGTGCCTGCTCGACCGCAAGACGCTGCCATCCAATGGCGTGCTCGACCTGGACAGTTACCTGATGCGTCCACACATTTCCGTGTCCATGGATGGAAGCATCGGCGAGATCGATAACCTGCTGCGTGCTCAAGGTCTGCATCGCCGCATCGCTGTCAGCGTGCCGCACTGGCGTACGGCGCCCCGGATGATCAGCCAGACCGATTTGATCCTCACCGTCGCCACCCGCACGCTGGATGAGGCGGAGGTGGACGACACGCTGATCAAGCTCAGCCCGCCGCTGGCCATACCGCCGTTTCCGTTCGTGCAGATCTGGCACCACCGCTTCAACGAAGACCCTGCCCATAAGTGGCTACGCGAACAGGTCGAACAGGTGGCGTCTCATCGAGACCCCGCCGGCTGAGTCGGGCGCAGACGCAGGTCCGGTTTAGTACGGACTTTGGCGCCATCAACAGGGCAGTTGTTATGTAGAAAACGCCGGCTATTCCGCCGAGCCAGGCCCACCAGGGCGTGCCTTGCAGCGCCATGAGGCCCGGACGCTGGACCTTGAAAATCAACATCACGCCAATCACGGCGATCAGACTGACGATCAATGAAACCGTGGTCGCCAATAAAGGATGTCCCAGGGCGACGCCCAATCTTGCATTGGTCCCCGCCTGTAACGGAACTGCAAAACCGGCAGCCAGACTTAGAGCAAAAGCAGTCACTACATTCATCAGACAGCTACCTCTTTTTTTCAGTGTTACCCAGCCGGGCGCGCACTGACCAATTCTCAGTTCTGATGGGCGGTATGAGTGAGGCTTATTAAGTAGTGGCCTTTGGCTAGGAACTAGCCGAGCACCTGATGAGCCCTGAACGGGCTCTGGCGTGAGCGTCATTGAGTCGTGGTGTTGCCGCATAGTCATACTTTTCTGTTATTGGTTCATCGACTCATCTTTAAACAATGGAGCACGCTTGCGGTAATGAGGTGGAATCGTCGCAGGCCCTCTTGATGAGCCGCTGCCTCAACCCCGCCTCATCATAAAAATAAAAAACAGCCCGCCCAATAACGCCGTCGAGATCCCGATGGGCAGATCTTCAGGCGCAATCAACGTGCGCGATACCACGTCCACCCAGACCATCAGCAGCGCGCCCAGCAGCGTTGCAACCGGCAGCAACCGTCTGTGTTCCGAGCCCACGAGGCGTCTGGCGATGTGCGGCACCATCAGGCCGACGAAGCCGATGGAGCCGCACAGGGCGACGAGTACGCCGGTCATCAGCGAGGCGATCAGGAACACCAGCAACCGGACATTGCGCACGTGCAGGCCCAGGCTCACGGCGGTCTGATCGCCTGCCATCAGGGCGTTCAACGCGCGGCCGAGTCCCTGAAGCAATATCCAGCCTGCCAGCACGGTCACCGATGGCACTGGCAGCAGTTCCCAGCGAGCAAGGCCAAGGCCGCCCAGCATCCAGAACAGCACGGAAGAGCTGGCGCGGTGATCGCCCAGAAACAGCAGCAGGTTGGCGATGGCCATCATGACGAACGACACGGCGACGCCGCTCAACAGCAGGCGCTGGCTGTCGAGGCGGCCGTTTCGACTGGACAGCGACAGCACCAGGATCAGGCTGGCGAGCGAGCCTGCAAATGCGGCGAGGGGCAAGGTCAGCATGCCGAGGATTTCGCCGACGTGCATGACCACAATCACGGCACCGAGTGTGGCGCCCGAAGTGGCTCCCAACAGATGCGGATCGGCCAGCGGATTGCGGGTCACGGCTTGCAGCACGCAGCCTATGAGCGCCAGACCTGCGCCTGCCAGAGCGCCCAGCAACACACGGGGCATACGGATCAGCCAGACGATGGTCTCTTGTCCTGCCGTCCAGAGGTGTGGCTCATGACCGACGCCTGACAGTTTGAGCGTCAGGATGCCGATGACCTGCTCCAACGGCACACGCGCTGCGCCGAAGGTGACGGACACCAGGCACGAGATCAGCAGCACAACTGTGAGAGCGATCAGCAAACCGGTGTAGCGGCTCCGCCGTTCCGTGAGCCACTGCGACAGGGTCATCGCGCCACGTCGTGAAAGGCCGCCGCCAGAGTCTCGATGGCTGCGACGTTATCGATTCCCGGTGTGACGGCAACGTAGGGCAACACGACGTAGCGTTTGTTGCGAACCGCATCGACGGATTGCAGGGCCGGGTTGTTTTCCAGAAATTGCCGCTTCTGTGCGGCGCTGACTTCGCCATAGTCGACGATCACGATGATTTCGGGATTGCTCTGCACCACCGACTCCCAGTTCACGTGAGTCCAGCTGGCCGCGACATCGCCCATGACATTGCTTCCGCCCGCTGCGCGGATCAGCGCTTGCGGAATGGCCAGACGCCCGGCAGTCATGGGCCGGTCTTCGCCGCTGTCGTACAGAAAGACTCGCGGAGGCGCTTTGTCTGCCAGTTGCTCGTGGACCCGACTCACCCGGCTCTGCATGTCGGCCACCAGCGCTTGTGCCCGGTCCTTAACATTGAATATGCGACCCAGATTGAGCAGGTCGTTGTACACATCGTCCAGCGTCGCTTCGGCGCGAGGCATGATCTGCGCGCAGGATTCAGTCAGCTCGTAGGTCTGAATGCCCAGCGTAGCGAGGCTCTGCGGCGTGACGTCGCCGCCGACCCGCATGCCGTAGTTCCAGCCGGCGAAATAGAAATCGGCGTTGGCGTTGAGCAGGTTTTCCACGGACGGGTATTTACTGGACAACTCGGGCAGCGTGCCCAGATCGTGCAGCAGCGCGGGATCGGGTTTGTTCCATCCGGTGATGCCGCTGTAGCCCGCCATGTGGGATTGCAGGCCCAGCGCGACCATTATTTTGGTGAGGTTGACGTCGTTGCTGACCGCGCGTTGCGGCGCAGCGTTGAATGTCACCGAGCGGTCGCAGCTTTGCACGGTGACCGGATAGTTCGTGGCTTGCGCGTGCACCATCGGGCTGATCGCTAGTGCGGCCAGGGTCAGCCAGTTCAACAAAGGCTTCATTTCAGGGAATCCAGGTGATGCGTGGGTAATCACGCAGAGGATGGCAATCGACCAGCGCCTTGGCGCCGAACACGCTGAGCAGCAGATCCGGGGTCAGTACGTCCCAGGGCGTGCCCTGGGCAACCAGCCGACCGTGATGCACCACATACAACCGGTCGCAGAATGCCGCCGCCAGGTTCAGGTCATGAATGCTGGCCAGCGTCGCCACGCCGAGCTGTCTGACCAGCCCCAATAGTTCGAGTTGATGACGCGGATCGAGGTGGTTGGTCGGCTCGTCCAGCACCATCAATTGCGGTTGCTGGACCAATGCACGGGCCAGCAGACAGCGCTGCTTTTCGCCGCCGGACAGCGTGTCGAAACGATGCTGTTCATAACCTTCCAGCCCGACGGCTTTAAGCGCTTGCTGAACGATGGCGCGGTCTTCGGCACTGTCCGCTGCGAAAAACCCCTGATGAGGTGCGCGCCCCATCGTGGTGACATCCAGCAGCGTCAGGCCGAAGGCGTCGGGAAACTCTTGGGCAACCACCGCGACACGCTGTGCGCACCAGCGCGGGCTGCGGCGCCAGATGTCATGGTCGGTCAGCGTGACGCTGCCGCTGTGCGGGCGGCTGTAGCGGAACGCGCAGCGCAGCAGACTGGTCTTACCGCCCCCATTGGGACCGATCAGCCCTACGAACTCGCCTGCGGCAATCTGCAGGTCGATGTCCTTGAGGGCGAAATGTTCGTGGTCGCAGACAGACGCCTGTTCCGGCGCCCAGGCCAGGTTCTTCAGGGTAAGCATCAGAAACTCATGTCCGCAGTGACGTACAGGGAGCGCGGCTCCCCGAGGATCCATTGCTGGCCCTCGTTGTACTGACTGGCCGCGTATTGACGGTCGAACAGATTGCGCACCTGCAGACCCAGCGTGGTAGTGCGCAGCGCTTTCCACGAAAGACTGGCGTCGGTCACGGTGTAGGCGGACAGCTCACGGGTGTTGGCGATATCGGCGTATCGGCTGTCGACATAGCGCAGCCCGCCGCCGATCTGCAGCGCGCTGCTGAGCTGTTTGTCGAGCCAGAGGTTGGCCGTGCGTTTCGGCACATCGACCGGTGCGTTGCCGTCACGCGACACGGCCACACCCGCGACGCTCTGATCGAACTGATCGTAGCGAGCCCGCACGAAGGCTGCGTTGGCGGTCAGCGCCCAGTCCTGCGGTAATTGCAGCTTCAGGCTCGCCTCCAGTCCGTTGGAAGACTGCTGGCCTACCTGTTGGGTAAGATCAGGATTGCCGGCATCAGTGGTGAGCAGCTTCTTCTTGACGATGTGGTAGGCGGCCAGCGTCCATTCCAGACGCTCATCCCACAGCGCCTGTTTGAAGCCGATTTCCGATTGCCGGGCGGTGGCCAGATCGAATTGCTGCTGGCCCGGATTGAGTGAAACCAGGCTGCCGACGCCGTCGGTGCTGGTCGAGTATTGCGCGTAGGTCGAACTGGTCGGGGTCAGTGCGTAGACCAGGCCGACTTTCCAGTTGTTGCCGATCAAGTCCTTTTCGGTGTGGCTGTCGTCACGCAACGCGTTGCGCTCGATATTCACGTAGTCGCGCCGTACGCCTGTGATGATTGATAACTGATCGGTCAGCAGGGTGCGGTTTTCACCGAAGACCGACAGCTGCCGAGTTGTACTTTTGAACAGCTCGGAGTAGGGCGACGCGCTCTGGAAACGGCCGGATGCGGGGTTTTCGATGTCGATCGGATCGCCGGCCGGGTTTACGTCGTCATACGGCGAATTGTTGGTCAGCTTGAAGCGGATGCGGTTGACGTCCATGCCCAGTACGCTCTGACTTTCAAGGCCTGCCAGGCTGTGCTTGAACGTGAAGGTCTGGCGATCGCCTACCTGTTCCTGATTGTGTTTGATGCTGAAATAGCCGCTGCGCGACAGTTGCTGTGTGGCGGCATCCCAGTTGTAGTTTTCAGCGTTCTGCCAGCGTCGGTGCGATGTCAGGTAATACAGCTCGTTGGATGATGTCACCTGATCGGAAATCTGCCAGTCAGTGGTCAGCCGCGTCCACTGATCGTCGTAGCGTTGCACGTCATTCTGGATGTTGTAGTTCTTGTCCCGCAGACCTTCGTGGTAACGGCCGTTGATCATCGGCACGCCAAAATAATTCATCGGGCGCTGTCTGCCGCCGTCGTGGGCGAGGGTGTAGGACAGGGTGTCACTGGCCTGCCAGCGCAATGCTCCGCTGAAGAAAGTGCTGGCCGAATCTCCGCGATCCACCCAGCCGTTGCTGTTCAGCTGGTTGATGTTCAAGCGGTAGCTCACCTGATCGGACAACGAGCCGCCGCTGTCGAGTGCCGCCTGGCGGCTGTCGTAAGAACCGTAGCCCAGGCGAAGGTGGTTCTGGATCTCGCCTTCGAAGGGTTTCTTGGGAATGACGTTGATCACCGCACCCGTCGCGCCTTCGCCGTAGAGCACCGAAGCCGGGCCGCGCAGTACTTCGATGCGATCGATTGCCCACGTATCAACCGGCATCGTGACAGTGCCCATGGCGCTGTACATGCGGCTGCCGTCATACAGCTGCATTACCGATCCCTGTCCCGTAAAACCTCGAGCTGACAACGCTGTGCCGCCATCACCCGGTGTACCGATAGCGGTAATGCCCGGGCTGCGCGCCACGGCTTGCTGCACGTTGGCGTCGCCCCGGCTGCGCACCTCATCGCCATCAAGCGAACTGGTGCTTGCCGGAGTCTGCAAGGCTGTCAGTTGCAGGCGTGATCCGGCACCGGTCACGGCGTCCAGAGCGTTACTTTCTTGCTCGTTGGCGGTGGATCTGATCGTGGACGGAGCAAGCTCTATCTGTTCTGAAGCGTTGCTGTAAGCGGCGCTGCTGCCTGCCAGCAGACACAGGCTGGCGGCTGCGGTTCTGGACCGTGAAAAGGAGCGGATCATGGAGGGCGGGTCGCTCAGGGAAACTGCGTTTGAGGAAGGTGCAAGTGTTATAACATAACATTTAGCGACCGTTCGTCCACGTTTTTCGATGCCCTGAAAGCACGATGCCCGAACAGGGTTCGGGCATCGTGTGGGTATATCAGGCTCCAAAGACCGCTTCAGGCTGTGGATAAGTTTGCTTCAGCCTCGGCGTGTCACGATCAATTCGACCGCCGCAATACGCTCGGCCTCTTCGTAACCTTCCTCAAGCAATTCTTCGCCGAACACATCCGGGTCCAGCTCGCGGTACGTCCAGGTCAGTTCGGCGTGATCGATAGCGTCTTTTACGGCTTCGAAAAACGGATCCCGCTCGCCGGTCATGGCGACACCGGTATACAGCAGCAGCGAACCCCCGGGGGCGAGGCGGTCGATGGATTCGTGCACGATACGCACTGAAAGGTCCGCACCCAGCGAATCTCCACCATGACGATAAGCACGTTTCTGGGTGTCTTTCATGTAGGGCGGGTTGGCCACGATCAGGTCGAAGCTGTCAGTCAGGCCGGTGAGGATATCGCTATGGCTGCACGTCAGATTTTCAATGCCCGCGATGGCGGCGTTGACCTGCGCAAAATGCAAGGCTCTGGGGTTGATATCCACCGCTTGAACCTGCGCATCAGGACGCGCCTGTGCAATGAGCAGCGCGCCTGCACCCGTGCCACAACCGATGTCCACCGCGCGTTTTATAGAGTGCGATGTGCGTTGCAGATGGCCCTTGATTGACTGTGCAAAACGGTACGTGTCTGGCCCGAAAAATACCGAATCTTCATCGTGAGTCGGGTAAGCGGAATGCACCAAAAGCAGATCATCCAGGCTCGAAAACCTGACCCGACTTTTCAGGCCGTCCTCGCTGCGCTGCAGAATCCCGGCTTCCAGAAGACCCTGGGCTTCAGAGGCTGGCAGCATGGACTCGGGAATGATCCGGCTCCAGCCGAAGACATCACGCAGCGAAAGGGCCGTGCGATTTTCCGGGCGTTCGTTGACGCGCTGGTGAGTGAGTGGCGTCGGGGTGATGAAGCGATAACCGCCCGCCGCCAGTTTTTGGGCGAGGGTGGCCAGTGCCGTGCGGTCCGGCAAGGTCAGGCTCATGCTTGAACTCCCGTCATGCGCTCGGCCATGTGCGAGACGAACAGGCGTGTGGCGTACAGACCTGCGGCGCTCGAATGGCGGGCGGGCGACAGGCTTTCGATCAGCAAGGGCATCTTCTCCGTTGCAGCCACGGACTCCAGTTTCAGGTGCAGTTCGCGCACGTCCGGATCGGCGTCCGCTGCGGCATCACTTGCCTGTGCAGGAACAGGCTGGCCGCTGCCCGGCAAGTTGCGGAACCTTGAACGAAACGCTTCGGGCAGACGCTTGCCTGTGCTGGGCTGGGCGCTGCCGTCTGGAAGCCAGTCACCGGCGATCCAATCGTGCACCAGTTGTTTTTCGTAGCCGTTGAACACGCCGAACATCGGTGCACCGACACCTTCAAACAGTTGCCAGAAACGGCTATGGATCGGGTCTTCGTGGCGCTTGATCCAGCCACGGTTTTCCAGAACGCCGAGGAACTCGGGAATCTGATCGGGGCTGGCGAGCCACTCGTTGACGGTCTTGCCATCCAGACGGCAGTAGTCGGAATGCATGTGCTGGCCGAAGGTGCGTTTGCGCTCGAGCATGGCAATCACTTCCTGCTCCAGATCGAACGACTGGATGACGGCCGATGAACCGATGCCCAGCTCATTGAGCTTGTAGCCGCTGGCGACCCGACGGTAGAACGCGTCACGCTCCTGGCCCATCGGCAACAGCGCCATGACGCTCTGCGCAGCTTTGCGGGCATGGCCGGTGCTGGCGTTGTCGATCGTCACGTGCAGGGTGAAGTAGTAAGGATCGATGCCCAACTCGTTCAATTCGAACGAGGTAATGAGCAAGTGCAACGGCAGCTGTTCATAACCTAGGTTGTAGCCAATCACTTCGGGAAGAAACTCATCGCCCGAGTGCCCCAATGCCAGCTGGATGGCGCCTTGCAGGTAGGCTTCGTCTTGCAGCGGTACGTTGGTGTCGCAGTCCAGATCGGCCAGCAGCTTGCGGTACAGCGACACATGATTCTGCGCCTGCTCGCCATCGCCCAGCTCTTCGAGGTAGGTGCGAATCAGCCCGTGAAAACGGTAGTCCGCCCAGTGCGGCAGCAGACCATACAGCCAGGCGCCATCGACCAGCTTGGTGGGCGCGACCTGCTGGATGAAATACATCGCATGGGCTTTGTTCTTGAAGAAACGGCGCGGCTGACCTGAGCGGCGCTGCTCCAGATAAGTCGCGTATTGCTCGGCGACCTGGCCGACGTTCTGCTCGATCCAGTGTTCGAGCGCTTCCGGCTGCGGTGGCAACTCGCAATTTTCCCGGTCTGCCATCGCAAGGCAGTGTTCAAGAAAAGCGACTGCCTCGTGCCGCGACTCGTCAGTGCTCTCACTCAACAAGGACTGATAGACAGCCTTTGATTCTTCTTCCACTACAGTCGGTTTGACGACAGTGTTACCTGTCATCAGCTGAAGAGACGTCATAAAAATCGTACCTCGGCAGTTGAGAGTCACGAGAGAAGCGGTCGCACGAGACTTTCTGTTGTTCTATTGAAAAAAGAGTGCCGGGCCGTTTGGAAAATTCAGCGTTTTTTGTCTGTGGCCGATGGGTGGCGTTTTGCTGGTCGAATCAATTGCATTGCCGATGAAACGCCGGAATGTGCTCAAGCGCGTATAACGCCGCCTGATGCTGGACCGATTCCCTGTCTCCCTGAAAGCGATGCTGGAGACTGACGATGTGCTGCTGCCCGTCCTTCACAAAACCCCAGGCGAAGCAGACGGTTCCGGCGGGTATGCCGTCCACATCGTCAGGACCGCAGATGCCCGTGGTCGCGACAGCCACATTTGCAGGGCTTTCATGCAGCGCGCCTTTCACCATCTCCCGAGCGACCTTGCAACTGGTCAGATTGAACTGCTCGATGGTCTCGGGTTTGACGCCGAGCACACGTTGTTTGGCCTCGGGGGAATACACCACATAGCCGCACTCGATCCGCGAGCCGCTGCCGGGAATCTGTGCCAGCAGCGTGACGATCTCGCCTGCTGTGCAGGATTCGGCAGTGACGAGTAACAACTTTTCATTGTGTAGATAAGACACCACGTCTTCGACGATCTTCATGCTTGAACCTGCCGTCCTTATTGTTCTCTCGGGACGCGCTGTTTGCCGCCCGGTGACTTGCCTGTGGACAGAGCAGGCGTAGTCCCGTTCCGAAAAACCGACATGTCACCCGACCAGTTGCAACTTGATTGACGGCGCGCAGGCCGACGGTCAAAAAGGCTGAACGCAGATTTTCGAGAGGGGTCGTAAAAGTCGTGTCGTCATCGACGACGTATCTGGCCCATAAAAAAGGATGACCGAAAATGACCAACTATTTTCGTATGAGCGCTCTTGCTGTGATGCTGTCGCTGGGTTCGCAGGTGGCCTTGGCCGCTGATGACTCCGCAGACTTTGTAGATAACGCTGCTGCCAAAGGCATTGCAGAGGTTGAAGCGGGCAAAATGGCCCAACAGAAAAGCGCCTCAGCGGATGTGAAAACATTCGCCGAGCACATGATAAAAGAACACACAGAAGCCAATGAGCAGCTGAAGAAAATCGCTCAAACCAAAAAGCTTGAAGTGGCGGACGACGCCATGCTGATGGACAAGGCGAAGGCGATGATTCTCGATTTGCGCGACGAGTCGTTTGATAGGTCCTACGCAAACAATCAGGTCATGGCGCACGAGCAAACCATCAAACTGTTCAAGGAACAGGCGGCTGAAGGGACCGACCCTGATGTGAAAGCGTTTGCAGAAAAGACACTGCCGACGTTGGAAAAGCATCTGACAGAAGCCAAAAAACTGGCCGCCGCTCACGGCGGTGACGCTGCCAAACAGTAACGTTTGCAGTGATGCCGCATGACCGGGACCTCTGTTGAGGAACTGCGTCATGCGGTTATTTGATACGGTTCCTGATCAGCCATTAATAACTTTTCTTTTGATCCATAAAAAACCGGCGCAAGGCCGGTTATTTTATTGACTTGAACATGCCTCGCCGTTAAACGAGGCCGTTCATGGTTATGGCAGCGTTATCGACTCGGTAAGTTATTATCCAGCAGCGACGCAACACCGAATACTTTGGTGGCCATCACTACTTGAAAACCTCGACGGGCCAGACGTGCCTCTGCATCAAAAGATTGAAGTTCTTTATCAAAGACGGCGTTGCCCATCTCTATCTTCGTCGTGACACGTGTACGGTTTGTTTTCATGATGCTCATCCTCAATAACGGTTGAACGCGCTGTTATCAACTTTCCTTACCTTGTACAAACCCCGATCCCAGGTCCGCGCCGGTAATGGGGTTGGCGTCAGGGTCGGACATGGTCCGGATTTTCATGGCTTCCAGAACCTCGGCGTCATTGGCGCTTAACGTCACCGATGCGGAACCGTCGCCTCCATCCACTGCCGGTTGTGGCGACTCGACGTATTCCCACTCGCCGCCCTGGTTCCAGGCACCGCGTACATTGGGCTCGCCCGACATGTTGAAGTACTTGTTGGTGAATTCGGGCATGCCGGGCAACTTGCCTTGCGGGAAGTTGGGTTGAATGGCATGCAGGGCTTTCTCAAAGGAAAGTTGATGAGCGATCTCGCGCGTCATCAAAAAGCCCAGCGCATCTTTTACGCCCGGATCATCCGTAACGTTCATCAGACGCTCATACACGATCTTGGCCCGTGCCTCGGCAGCGATGTTGGAGCGGAAGTCTGCGGTCGGCTCGCCAATCGTGTCGATGTAGGCGGCAGTCCATGGCACACCTGCGGAATTGACCAGCGGCGCCCCGGCGCCATAGAGCAGACTGGTGATATGGGAGTCATTGCCAGCGCCGTTCAGGGACCGGTACAACTCGCCTTCTTCCTCGATACCTTCCGCCAACTGGCCCTTGGCGCCCTTGTTAAGCATCACGATAATGGAGCCGACGATCTCCAGATGGCTCAGTTCCTCTGTCGCGATATCCATCAACAGATCCTTGCGACCTGGATCGTCTTCACTCAGGCCCTGGGTGAAGTAGCGGCCTGCTGCGGCAAGCTCGCCTTGCGCGCCGCCGAATTGTTCCAATAGAAGGTTGGCAAGCCCCGGGTTCGGACGGGCTACTCGTACGGTGTACTGAAGGCGCTTGTTATGTATGAACATATCATTTCCTCAGGCTGACTCTTTCGGTAAGCATGTGTCCACGGGTTGAACACGATGCGGTGCAGTCATGGGTTATGAAAGAGCGAGGCGAAGAACGTTGCTCAAAACTATGCAGTGACGGGATGAATGGTTGAAAAAACCGAGTTCAATAGAATTTCGTTATTTCCCACCTGTCGGTGAGAAAGTTTGAAAAAACGGCGGATAGCCCCGGATGACGGAGAGTGCATCCTGTTGACCGGAACCCTCCCGGGACACCGACTTTTTTGCACTTATTAACAATAACTATGAATCAACTTGATTCGTTTTAATCCAGATGAGCGCACTCGAGTCATGGCTATATGATATCGCTTAAAACAGGTTCTAAAATACTGGGAATTTTTTGAAATGAGCACGATCTGTTTTGCGAGTGGACAAAGCAGGAGTAACAAAATGGCTGATGAAAAACACTACCGGATCGATTATTTATTGCACGGTAGCTATAAGACCTTCTACATCAGGGCCGTCGACATGGACAATCAGGAAGCCTGGCATTGGGCGACGGTTGATGCAGGGTTTGGCTCGATTCCCAAGTACCGTTCCGACAGGGTGCCAAAGCTGAGCAAACCTCAGGCCGAGAAACTGGGGCTTTCGAATGTGGAGTGGAAACGGGCGTAAGGTTAGATGGCTGAGTAGGTGATAGACGTTCACTAGCGTGCAGGTTCGATGTCGCACGATGGTGGATGGAGGTGATGTGATCGATCTGATTCAGTGGCCCGCAATGGCCGTGACGTTATTGGCAGCCTGGTTCATCGGGTCGCAACGACCTGCCAGGCGCATGCTCGCCTTCTGGTGCTTCATCTTCAGCAACTTCCTCTGGATCATTTGGGGTCTCCACGCTCATGCCTATGCGCTGATCGTGCTCCAGGCAGGTCTCTGCGTCATCAATCTCCGGGGTTTCAAAAAGAATCGGGACGGCGCCAGAGGCGATTCCGAATAATCCCTCACGACTGCTTTCCCGCCGGTAACTACTGGAAACAGTGAGTTACACAAGGTGGTGGTTCGGTACGTTGACAAATGCTCGGTTTTTGTCGGGTTCCCCTCCTCACGTTTATCGCCAGCACGCCGATAGGCCGGTATCAGATTGCATGACCCCCATTGAACTAACCAATCGGGGCAAGCTCTCAAGTGATGTCACAATGCCTTCACTTGGTCGGTACACCCTCCCATTTGTAAACGTGACTTACTGCCATCTGTCGCGACGTAAAGAAGGGAGTTCTTTCAGCCGGATCAGGCCCCCTTACTATAAAGAGAACGATATGAATATTCTGTCGCCCGGTATCTACCTGACCAACCGCCTGCGTTTTCCTGCCAAGTTCACTGTCCTTGCCATCATCATCGTCATTCCGCTGCTTGTGCTTGGAATGCGTGTGTTCAACAGCCTAAACGCAAGTATCGACACCGTCGCGCAAGAGCGTGTGGGTCGTGAATACCTGCATATTGTGACACCGGTATTGCGCCTTTCCATGCTGCAGCGCGCACTGACCAACCGCGTGCTGACGGGTGATACCTCGGCCACTCAAGACTTTGTTGCCAATCGCGCTCAACTGGAAACGGCGTTCGCCAATCTGGCTGACATGGACGCTCGCCAGGGCCGCACTCTGGAGACTGAAAACCGCGTGCAACGCCTGCGTGACAGCGCTCGTACCATCATGGATGGCGTAAAGCCTGGTGCATCGCCGGATGAAGCGTTCGCTCAGTGGAATGAGCAACTGACCCAGACGCTCAACTTCATTTATTACCTGTCGGCCACGTCCGGGCTGGTGCTGGATGAAGACTATGCGTCGCTGTTTCTGATCGACCTGAGCACCATCCGCATGCCGCGCCAGATCAATATGGCCGGGCAGATCCGCGGAATATCTGCCGCCCTGAGCACCGGCCAGAATCTGAGCCCCGCCATGCGAGGCTCGCTCGACAGCCTGTTCAAACAGGAAGCGCAAACCCGTCTTGAACTGGAACAGAGTATTCGTTTGCTCAAGCGTCGTGCGCCTGAACTGACTGAACGCGTCAACGCGCCGGTCGTAGCCGCCATTGCCGCGATGGACAGCTATCGCGATGACCTCAAGGCTTATGTATCGGGCACCTCCCTGTCGGCTCAACAAGGGCTATCGTTCAGTGCTCGTGGCAACGCAGTGGTTGCTGGGTTCTACAAGGCACAGGACGAAATCCAGACATCGCTGCAAGGCGAACTGGACACACGTTACGACGCACTGCTGCTGCAACGCGAAATCGTCATCGGCATGTGCGTGATCATGGGCCTTTTGCTGCTCTATGCGTTCTGCAGCATCTACAAGGCCTTGCGTCTGGCCATCGACGGTTTGCTTGACGTCACACGCCGTCTGGCTGACGGTGACCTGAGCGCACGTGTCAATGTGACCAGCCAGGACGAGGTGGCCGATATCGGCACAGGGTTGAATCTCATGGCCGAAGCCTTCTCCGGCTCCATCTCGCACATGGATCGCACCTCTTACGAGCTGTCCGAAGTGGCTGCGCGTCTGGGCAACTCCATCAGTCTGGCCAAGGAGTCGATGAACGCGCAGCAGGCCGAAACCGAACAGGTGGCGACCGCCATCAATGAAATGACTGCCAGTGTCGCCGACGTCGCGCAAAACACAGAAGGTGCTGCGCTGGCCGCTGACGAAGCCAACGCGGCGTCGCGCACTGGGCTGCGTGTCATGCATCAGGCGCATTCGACCATTCAGGCGCTGGCCGAGGAAGTGGAACTCAGCGCTCAGAAAGTCCAGGCGCTGGCGCTGCACAGCCAGTCGATTGGTGGCGTGATCCAGGTGATCAGCACCATCGCCGACCAGACCAACCTGTTGGCATTGAACGCGGCCATCGAAGCGGCGCGTGCCGGTGAGCAGGGCCGTGGCTTTGCGGTGGTGGCCGATGAGGTGCGCACGCTGGCGTCGCGTACCCAGTCGTCGACCGAAGAAATCCGCAACATCATCCAGCAGTTGCAGGGTGCGACCGAGGCTGCCGTGCAGCAGATGCAGGCCGGTCAGCAAAAAGCACAGGCGTGCATCAGTGCCGCTGGCGAAGCCTCGGGCAGTCTGTCGAGCATCAGTCAGGGCGTGGAGCGGATCGTGGAAATGAACACCCAGATCGCCAGCGCCGCCGTGCAACAGCATGCCGTGTCCGAAGACATCAACCGCAACGTGATGGGCATCCGCACCAGTTCCGGAACGCTGATGCAGGGCATCGAGAACAACGCCACCACGGCCAGCGAACTGGGCCGTGTCGCCAGCGAAATGCGCTCGGTGGTGTCGCGCTTCAAGCTGGGGGCGTGATTTAGGCTGAATAAACGTTCTCTGCTGAACGAACACGCCTTTGTGGGAGGCGCCACCACGTCTTCGACGTAGCGCTGTCGCGCAGCAAACACCGGACCGTAGGAGCGGACTTGTCCGCGAATGCAGTATTTCAGCCACTGCATCTGCGTCGGATGTACCGGCCTTTTCGCGGACAAACGGAACGCCGCCCGGTCCGCTCCCACGAAATCGCGTTTCTTCAGTGGGTTACAGGTTGTTTGATAAGAGGCGGCTTCTCGCGCTTCCCCATTTGCCACGTCAAATCGCTGTGTCGACGCACAGCGAATCTCCCTGAATCAGCGCTCTTGCCGCTGATTCTGTCTTTTTGGTCAAGTTATGCCTGATACCGGCCGATAGCTCTGGCGCGCAGGTTTGCTGTTCATAAAAACAAATCTTCAGCTCTTTCGTTGCGCATAAAAAGCATATTCAGGAGATTGCATGAACAGCAGCTTTGCGAACATCAGCGTCAACATGAAGTTGGCCCTGGGCTTTGGGGCGGTCCTTTTTTTTACTGCCATACTCGCGCTCGTCGGCTGGACCAGCCTCGACAAACTCATCTACCGCACCGACAGAATCGGTGACATCACCCAACTCGGTAACAAACTGACCGACCTGCGCATTGCCCGTCTGCAATACATGCTGACCGATGGTGACGAAACCGCAGCGCAGAACATGCAGGGCAAGCTGGATACCTTCAAGAAGCACCAGCAATCGCTGCTTGGCACGTTCACCAACCCGGTCAACGTCAAGCCTCTCAGCCAGCTCACCGACGTCATTCGCGCTTATGAAGCGTCGTTGAACCAGATGCGAGCGGTCTACCAGACCAGCGCCAGAGTGCGTGCCGAGATGATCGCCAATGCCACGACGGCCACACAGTCGATCGATGCGCTTAACAGTGCCGTTTTGCAGATGGACCCATCGGACCCGGCGCGCTTCGATCAGGTCCAGTGGGTGAACACCGCTCGGCAGGACCTGACGCTGGTGCGTTATGAGGTACGTGGTTACACCGGCAAGCCCGACGACAAATCAGAAAGGGCCGCCTTCCAGCAACTGGACACCGCCATCCAGCATCTGGACAGCCTCAAATCCACGTTTGGCGCGGCCAGAGTCGCGCAACTGGAGAACGGACTGCGCAGCTATCGCAGTTCGGTCGAAGCCTTCAAGGCCACAACCGTCGAAGCTGCAACCGTGCGCAAGGACCTGACCACGCAGGGCGCAACCATCGTCAAGCTGGGCGATGAGCTGTACGACCTGCAAATGAAGCTTGGCGATGACGATACCGCTCAGGCGCGTAGCCTGCAGATCGGTTGCATCCTGCTGGTGCTGGTCCTTGGCATTCTGGCTGCGGTGATCATCACGCGTCAGATTACGCGTCCGTTGCAGGAAACCCTGGCGATTGTCGACCGCATTGCCTCTGGCGACCTGACGCACAACGAAGTCGTTACTCGTCGCGATGAACTGGGCGTGTTGCAACAAGGCATTCAGCGCATGGGTGCAACCCTGCGGGATCTGATCTCCGGGATTCGCGACGGCGTAACGCAGATTGCCAGCGCGGCTGAAGAACTCTCGGCGGTCACTGAACAGACCAGCGCTGGCGTTAACAGCCAGAAGGTCGAGACCGATCAGGTTGCCACCGCGATGCATGAAATGTCGGCCACGGTGCACGAGGTTGCGCGCAACGCCGAACAGGCGTCCGTTGCTGCCGCCGATGCCGACAAGGAAGCTCGCGCCGGTGACAAGGTCGTGGGTGAGGCCATCGGCCAGATCGAACGACTGGCGGCCGAGGTCGTACGCTCATCCGACGCGATGACCGTACTCGAGCAGGAAAGCGACAAGATCGGCAAGGTCATGGACGTGATCAAGGCTGTGGCCGAACAGACCAACCTGCTGGCGCTCAACGCCGCCATCGAGGCAGCACGCGCTGGCGAGGCGGGTCGTGGGTTTGCTGTCGTGGCTGACGAAGTGCGAGGCCTTGCGCAGCGCACTCAGCAATCGACCGAGGAAATCGAAAGCCTGGTCGCCGGTCTGCAGAATGGCACCCGTCAGGTCTCGGAGATCATGCTCGGCAGCCGCACGCTGACCGACAGCAGCGTCGAGCTGACCCGCAAGGCCGGTGTGTCGCTGGAAAGCATCACCCGGACCGTGTCGAACATTCAGGCCATGAACCAGCAGATCGCTGCCGCCGCCGAGCAGCAAAGCTCAGTGGCCGACGAGATCAGCCGCAGCATCGTCAATGTGCGTGACGTGTCCGAGCAGACCGCAGAAGCCAGCGAAGAAACCGCCGCCTCCAGCGTCGAGCTGGCGCGCCTGGGTGGGCAGTTGCAAATGCTGGTCAGCCACTTCCGGGTGTGATGGCTGAACGTACGGGGAACCTGTGAGACGCGCTGCCTCCCACAAAATCGCGTTCAGCAGGACTGGCCGCCGCCGGCGCATGCCTTAGTCGATGCGCTGGGCAGGTAAGCGTCGCGGATGCGTTGCAGTTCGCCTCGGCGCTGCATGTCGAGGATCGCGGCATTGATCTTCGGCAGCAGCGAGGCGTGCCTGTTCAACAGCATGATCGACAGACTCGACTCATTCAGCAGAGCGCCTCGCCGGAATCGGTCGGGATCTATTTGATGGGTAGTGGCGAGGTAGTCGTACAGGTCATCGACCATGGCGACGGCATTCACGCGTTTGTTGGCGAGCAACTCCAGGAGGGCCGAGTCCTCCGAGGTTTCCAGCTTGGTCACGCGCCCGTCCTCAAGGGCCGCGTCCAGTGCGCGGTAGGTATAACCCCGGATCATGCCGACCGTGACATCCCGCAGTTCACTCAATGGCACGTTTGAAAGTGGATCATCTGCGGCAAAGTACAAGTGTTCGCGTACCGCCAGATAAGGCACCGAGAATACATACTTGCTCGCGTCCTCTTCACGGGTCCAGCCCGGTGATTCGGCATAACTGATATCGATCTGTTCTTTGTCCAGCATCACTTGCATGCGATTGGCGGGATAGGAAACAAACTGCACATCGACATTGGCCTGCCTGAAGACCTGACGAGCAATATCGGTCGAGACGCCTCGCAGCGTGTTGTATTCGTCGGTATAGATGAAGGGACGCCACTCGGTGCTGGCCGCCACGTACGGCTGAGCCAGTGCTGTGGGTTGAAAACAGGCCCATGCGCACGTCAGGACGAGAAAACGAAATACCTTCATTCAATATCCTTTCGTGGTTTATCCATACGCAGTGGGCCGTTAAGCCTTTATATACCTTCGTATATGACACTCATACTTTCGGGTCTGCAGCGTCTACGTTTGCAGGTTTTAAACACCCGTCAAAAGTCTATAAGCTTTTATACAACGAGTGGTTAAACACTCACTGCCCTTTTTTATGTATCCGCTGACAGTCCGTTTTCTGAAACGCTGCCGGCGCGTACCCGTGCAGCCGTATCGAGGTGAGCCCATGCAGTCTATTTTCGAGTCCGGCAAGCGTCTGCGAGTCTCCCGATATGGCGACGCCAGAACGCGCACACCTTATGGGGTCGATATCGTCTGCCTGGGCCTGCTGGCAACGGTCGTTGCCTTGCTGCTGCACGGTATCGGACAGATGTTCCAGCCGCTGTCGCTGCTGACCTCAAGCCCGATGACCCTCGATCCCGCGAACCTGCCGGAATACGCACTGCGCACCACGCTGCGCATGTTCATCGCCCTCGCGGCCTCGCTGGTCTTCACCCTGGTCGTGGCCACACTGGCCGCCAAAAGCCGCAAGGCCGAACAGGTGATCATTCCGGCGCTGGATATTCTGCAATCGGTCCCGGTGCTCGGCTTTCTGACCTTTACCGTGACCTTCTTCATCGGCCTGTTTCCGGGGCGGCAGCTGGGCGTCGAATGCGCAGCGATCTTTGCCATTTTTACCAGCCAGGCCTGGAACATGGCGTTCAGCTTTTATCAGTCGCTGCGCACGGTGCCCAATGACCTGAGTGAAGTCAGTCGTCAGTTCGGCCTGTCGCCGGTACTCAGGTTCACCCGTCTGGAACTGCCGTTCGCCATTCCGGGCCTGGTCTGGAACATGATGATGTCGATGTCCGGCGGCTGGTTCTTCGTGGTGGCCTGCGAGGCGATTTCGGTGGGCGACACCACCGTCAATCTGCCCGGCATCGGCTCGTGGCTGGCGCTGGCGATCGAGCAGAAAGACCTGACGGCGATTGCCTGGGCCGTCGCGGCCATGGCTCTGGTGATTCTGGCCTACGACCAGTTGCTGTTCCGGCCGGTCGTGGCCTGGGCGGACAAATTTCGTTTCGAGCAGACCGCTTCACAAAAGCGCCCACGCTCGTGGATGTACAGCCTGCTGGGCCGCTCCCGACTCGCGCCGCTGCTGGGCACTGTGCTGGTCGCGCCCTGGAAAGGCCTGATGCTGATCAATTGGCGCGGTTTGACGCGCTTTTGGAAAGCCACGCCTGCGCCGGGTGTCAGCCGGTTCCTCGATACTGCCTGGCTTGGGCTGGTGATTGCCGGTTGCCTGGCAGCCAGCGTCTGCTTGTTCCGGTTCATCGAAGCATCGCTCGGGTTCGGCGATCTGGCCACCGCGCTCGGACTGGGACTGACCACCATGCTGCGGGTGATCGTGCTGATCATCGTAGCCAGTGTGATCTGGGTGCCGATTGGCGTGTGGATCGGTCTGCGCCCGGTGTGGGCCGAGCGGCTGCAACCCGTCGCGCAGTTTCTGGCGGCCTTTCCGGCGAACGTGCTGTTTCCGTTTGCCGTGATAGCCATTGTCGCTCTGCACCTTAACCCCGATATCTGGCTGTCGCCGCTGATGGTGCTCGGCACCCAGTGGTACATCCTGTTCAACGTCATCGCCGGGGCCAGCGCCTTGCCGACCGACCTGCGCGAAGCGGCCACCCTGTTCAACATGCGCGGTTGGCAGTGGTGGCGTCGGGTGGCGTTGCCGGGCGTATTTCCCTACTACGTTACCGGCGCGCTGACAGCGTCGGGCGGTTCCTGGAACGCCAGCATCGTGGCCGAGGCCGTGTCCTGGGGCGACAAGCATCTGGAAGCCGCCGGTCTGGGTTCGTACATCGCCAACGCCACTCAGGCAGGTGATTACGCACGGGTCGCGCTGGGTATTGCCGTCATGTCGGTCTTCGTGATCGCGTTCAACCGCTTGCTGTGGCGCCCGCTGTACGGGTTCGCCGAGCGACGTCTGAGTCTTGTGTGATGTTTGTTGTGTGGAGGATGCCACGATGATGGCTGTCGAAAAGCGTTGCCTGGTGGATGTGCAGAAGGTTCGTCATGTGTACGGCAAGGCCAGCAAAGAGCGGCTGGTGCTGGACGATGTGACGCTGCAACTCAACGAAAACGAAATCATCGGCCTGCTGGGTCGCTCCGGCTCGGGCAAATCCACGCTGCTGCGTTCCATCGCAGGGCTGGTAGTGCCGACCGAAGGGAAAGTGATTTTCCCTGATCGTACGCCGGGCAAGGCCATGTCGGTGGGCATGGTGTTCCAGAGCTTCGCACTGTTCCCTTGGCTGACGGTGCTGGAAAATGTCGAGGTCGGGCTTGAGGCTCAGGGCGTTCCGGCTCAACAGCGCCGCAAGCGGGCGCTGGCGGCCATTGACCTGATCGGTCTGGACGGTTTCGAGAGTGCCTATCCCAAGGAGCTGTCGGGCGGCATGCGCCAGCGGGTCGGCATGGCGCGTGCGCTGGTGATCGACCCGGACGTGCTGTTGATGGACGAGCCCTTCTCGGCGCTCGACGTGCTGACCGCCGAAACCCTGCGCACCGATCTGCTGGACATGTGGAGCGAGGGCCGCATGCCGATCAAGTCGATCCTGATGGTGACGCACAACATCGCCGAAGCGGTGCTGATGTGTGATCGCATCCTGCTGTTCTCGTCCAATCCGGGGCGGGTGATCAGTGAAATCAAGGTGGATCTGCCTCAGCCGCGCAACCGTCAGGACCCGATCTTTCAGGCGCTGGTCGAAGACATCTACGTGCTGATGACTCAGGACAGCGACGCCGGCGAAACCCGTCAGGGCGTGTTCCCGGGAACCGGGTTGGGCATGGTGCTGCCGCACGTGTCCACCAACGCGCTTGCCGGTCTGATCGAGGCCATTCATGCGCCGCCCTACGGCATGAAGGCCGACCTGCCGGAGCTGGCCGGTGCGCTGCATTACAACGCGGACGAGCTGTTCCCGATTGCCGAAGTCCTGCAACTGCTGCGTTTCGCCGAACTCAAGGGTGGTGATATCCGCTTGCTGCCTGCGGCCAACCGTTATGCGCTGGCGGACGTGGATGAGCGCAAGCACCTATTCGCCCAGCACTTGCTGAGCTTCGTGCCGCTGGTGGCACATATTCGCCGGGTGCTGGATGATCGCTCGACGCACACCGCCCCGGCACGTCGTTTCCGGGACCAGCTGGAAGATTTCATGTCCGAAAGCGATGCCCGCCAGACGCTCGACTCGGTAACGCAGTGGGGACGTTACGCGGAGCTGTTCGCCTACGATGAACTGGCGGATCAGTTCAGTCTGGATAACCCATCCTGAGGCGTGTCGGCGCATACTGCGCTGGCCCTTTGAACGAGCGAGAGGTTGCAGATGCGCGAGCCTGAATCCTTTGGCAAGGCTGCGATGGCGATCCGGCTGGCCGCCTTGCTGGGGCTGGCCGTGGTGATCGCCATTGCCGACACCCTGACCGATCTGGAAATTGCTGTCGGCGTGTTCCAGATCGCCGTGGTGCTCATGGCGGTCCGGTTTCTGCCGGTTGCCGGTGTGATCGCCATCGCGCTGACCTGCATGGCGCTGACGGTGCTCAGCTACGAGTTGACGATTTCCCGAGGCAGCGAGGCGGCGCTGATCAACTGCATTATCAGTCTGGCGGCGATTGCGATGGCGACCTATCTGGCGCTGCGCATGGCGGTGGCGATCCGCTCCGTTCACGAGGCGCGCTCACAGCTGGCGCAGATCGCCAGGGTCAACATGCTGGGTGAGCTGACCGCGTCCATCGCCCATGAAATCAATCAGCCGCTGTCGGCTATCGTCACCAGTGGCAACGCCTGCACGCGCTGGCTGGCCGCTGAGCCGGTCAATCTGGAGCGGGCGCGGCAGGCGCTGGCGCGCATGATCGGCGATGCCAACCGGGCGGGCGATATCATCGTGCGGGTGCGGGCGCTGGCCAAGCGTTCGGCGGCGCACAAGGAGTGGATCAACGTGGCCGACACCGTGGCCGAAATCGTATCGCTGGCCCACAGCGAAATCGACGAGCAGCAGGTCGTGCTCACGGTCGAGGTGTCGGAGGGGTTGCCGCCGCTGCTGGCGGACAGGGTGCAGATCCAGCAAGTGCTGCTGAACCTGATGCTCAACGCGGTGGACGCGATGCGCAGGGTCGAGCCCGGTCAGGCCCGGCTGGCGGTGACGGTGGACGTGAACGCAGGCGGGGAGGTGAAGTTTTCGGTGCGTGACAATGGTATGGGCGTAGCGCCGGAAAACATTGATCGTATCTTCGATGCGTTCTACACGACCAAGGAGGAGGGCATGGGGATTGGTCTGGCGATCAGCCGGTCGATTATCGAAGCACACGGCGGGCGCATCTGGGTGATGCCCGAGCCGTCAGTCGGTGCTACGTTTCACTTCACTCTGCCCACCGGAAAGATGGACACCTGATGAACACGACCGATCCCGCTGCGCAGGCTGAAGAGCCGATCATCTACGTGATCGACGACGACCTGTCGGTGCGCACTTCGCTGGAAGACTTGCTGGCCTCGGTCGGGCTGCGCAGCCTGCTGTTCGGCTCCACCCAGCAGTTCATGGACACGCCCCGGCCCGATGCGCCGGGTTGCCTGATTCTGGACATCCGCATGCCGGGCATGAGCGGTCTGGATTTTCAGGAGCAAATGGCGCGCTCGGGGATTTTTCTGCCGGTCATTTTCATCACCGGGCACGGCGACATTCCGATGTCGGTGCGCGCCATGAAGGCAGGTGCAGTGGAGTTTCTCACCAAGCCGTTTCGCGAGCAGGACCTGCTGGACGCCATTCAGCAAGGCCTGGCGCTGGACCGCGTGCGGCGCCAGAACGCGGCGGTGCAAGCCGAGCTGCAGCGCAGGCATGCGAGCCTCAATGCGGGCGAGCAGCAGGTCATGGCGCTGGTGGTCGCCGGTCTGCTGAACAAACAGATAGCCGCCCGACTGAACGTCAGCGAAATCACCGTCAAAGTCCGCCGCGGCTCGGTCATGCGCAAGATGGAAGCCGATTCACTGGCCGAGCTGGTGAGGTTTGCCGAGCGTTTGCAGACAGGTGATTGAGTGCGTGGAGCGGACGCAGAGCGTCCTGAACTGCATTCCCACGCTGGAGCGTAGGAACGATCAGGGATCTCGGTGTAGAGCGGACGCAGCACACGGTGCTAATTCACCAACTCCGGCAGCACAAAGTTCTTCACCACAAACAGCGAGCCTTCGGTACTCAGGTGCCCCGAATCGATCTGCAGCAGCGAGTCGGTATCTTCGAGCCGCACGAGGCAGGCATCGGCCACGCAGAGTCTGTCGATCAGGGAGACGAACTGGATATCCGCCGACGCCGCCAGTTGCCGGGTCGCCTGATCCACGGCCATGACGCTCTGGTCGAGGGCCGGGTCGCTGATGTGTGATTCATTCAGCCCCCAATGGCGGCTGGCGATGACGCTGGGCAGCGAAGGATTCCACTGCGGCAGCGGACCGATCAGCACCACGTGTTTCACGCCATAACCCTTGAGTCGGATCGCAATGCCGTTCCAGTCGGTCTTGTCGTGTCCGTCCTTTTGCGCGATGACCACGATATCGGGGTGCAGCGTTTCGATGCTGTGCAGGGCCAGTCTGTTGGAATAGTCACAGGCCCGGCTGGTCGGCGATGTGCGGCCTTGATGGACGCTCAGGCTGGGACGGCAACTGGCGGACGCGACCTGATAGAACGGTGTGTCCCTGGCCAACAGAGTGCGCAGACCGAGCGACAACGCCTGTGCATGCGAGTCGCCCCACAGGAAAACGCCGCCTTCGCCCTGTTTGCGCGTGCATGACTCATCGATGCTCGACTGCCCGCGCTGAGTGAACGCAGAAAACGCGTCGCACTTGAGCCAGTAAGGCTCGTACAGGTTCTGCTGCCGATTGACGTAGTCTTGAATGAACGACGCCTTTTCGGACAGACTGATCTCGCGCATCGGCGAGACCATGCCCTGTGTCGCACTGACCGCCGCGCCACCAACGAACACCAGACCGACCAGCGTACCGAGTGCGGCGAACCTCCAGCGAGCACCTTCGCGCCAACGACCTGTGGGCCTTTCGATCAGACCGTACGAAGCCATACTCAGCAGAAAGGCCGCGCCCATGCCCAGCAGCACATTATCGGTATCGCCCAGCCAGCCGGCGTAGTTCATCAGCACCACCACCGGCCAGTGCCAGAGGTACAGCGAGTACGACAGCTTGCCGGTCCATTGCGACAGCGCATTAGCGGTCAGAAACGAGTCCTGCCGTGCTGCGATGATCACTGCGAATGTCCCCAGCACAGGTAACAGCACCAGATAGCCCGGCCACAGGTCCTGCACCGACACCAGAAAGAAACTCGCCAGCATGAGCGCCAGCCCGACGCCTTCCAGAATGCGCTTCTGAGCGCTGCGCAGCTTGAAAGGAAACAGGCAGGCCACGCCGCCCAACAGCAACTCCCAGGCCCGGGTCGGCAGCAAATAGAACGACGCCTCGGGCCAGCGTGCTGAAGCAAACACGCACAGCGCGAAGCCAATCACGCTGCCGCCCAGAATCCACCAGCGCAGATTCCTCAGCGCCACGAAGCGACTGAGCACCAGCAAGGCCATCGGGTACAGCAGATAGAACTGCCATTCGACCGACAGCGACCAGGTGTGCAGCAGCCATTTCTCGTGGGCATTGGCAGTGAAGTAGCCTGCTTCGCGCCAGTAGACGAAGTTGGAGACGAAGCCCAGGCTGCTCGCGACATGCGTGCCCAGAGCGCTGTAATCCATCGGCAGCAGGTAGAACCAGCCCAGCGACAGCAAGGCGATGCACACCACCGCCAGCGCCGGAATGATGCGCCGTGCCCGTGATCGATAGAACGCACTCAGGCTGAAGGTGCCGGTGTGTAAGCCGCGCAGAATGATGCCTGTGATCAGGTAGCCCGAAATCACGAAAAACACATCCACCCCCGCAAAGCCGCCAGGCAGCCAGGCGGGATGGAAGTGGAACAGCAGCACAGCGAGAACCGCGATGGCACGCAGGCCATTGATGTCTTTTCTGAAGTCCATGGGAGAGTGCCGGCCAGTGGATGATCGGGAAGGTGGGTTCTGGTGATTGAGCGGCGGATTCCGCCAGGTCTTGCGGCAAACACCGGACCGTGGGAGGCGGCTTGCCGGCGATGCGTTCTATCAGGCGACCAGTTATTCACCGGGCTGACGCCATCGCGGGCAAGCCCCCTCTTATCAAACAACCTGTAAGCCACTGAAGAAACTGGATTTTGTGGGAGCGGACCGGGCGGCGTTCCGTTTGTCCGCGAATGCTGTAATTCAGCCGATGAATATTCGTCGGATGTACAGGCCTTTTCGCGGACAAGTCCGCTCCCACCTAGTTTGCTGTGCGACAGCGCTTCGTCGAAGACGTGGTGGGGCTTCCCGCAAAGTGGTGTTTCTTCAGTCGATCAGGTGTCGCCTGGTCGTCAGTCCTCGCGAACTATTCTTTTCGAACCATCTGCCCGCCATGGCTCACCGGGTTCAGCCGGATGATCTTGGGAAAGTTGATCAGGTTGATCGACGCCGAACACTGACCACCTTCACAGCGCCAGGACTGACGGCTGTCCACTTCTCCGCGTTCGGCATAGGCGGTGTCGATCATGCGCACCGGGCCGTTCATGCTGGCCTGACTGACCACCTGCACATCACGCGGCTTGCCGATGGCCCAGGCCACCAGCACCCGCTCATTGCCCTTGGTGAAGTGCAACTGATAAAGGTTCTGCTCCAGCGAACTGGCCTGAGCGTCGTAAGTGAAGTCGCGAACCACCGGTGCGATGGCTTTCATCATGATGTAGGCGGGTTTGGGCGAAAGGTCTTCGTTGAGCAGGCCGAAGTTGTGTTCCTGGTCATAGCGATCCGGACCATCGTTGTAGAGGTCGAACCACCACATGCCTTTGACGTTGGGAATGGTGCGGGCCAGAAAGTAGATCCGCGCCATGTACAGCGCTTGGGTTGTCTCGCTCTTGCCGCATGGCCCCTGATGGCTGGGCCAGCCCATTTCGGTCAGGTAGATCGGCACGTCTCGACCAGCCTTGGTGCGGATGTACTGCTCGTAGTCGGTCATCCAGCCCACCCAGGCTTCAGGTGTATTGCCATCGGTTGCCGAGCAGTGGACGTAGGGATGCACGGACAGACCGTCGACCAGGTCCAGCGCGCCGCTTTCGATCAACGGGTCGGCGAAGCCGAACCTCATGCCGTCGGGTGTCACAGAGCCTGCCAGAATCTTCGCCTGCGGCCCGGTGACGTTGCGTGTGTTCTTGCGAATCACGGGCACGGTTTTCTGCACCAGCGTCACGTAGTCCAGCGCCAATTGAGGGTCGTCGGAGGCCTCCAGGTCCCACTCGTTCCAGATCTCGTAGTAACTGATGCGGTTGCCCAACTGGCGGGTGACGTAATCGACGTAATTCAGAAACGCGCTCATCACCACCGGGTCCCGGGGCTTCTTGTTGTCGTGAAAGTAGGTGCTGTAACCCAGTATCGCCAGCCGACTCATCTCCAGTTCGCGGGCGATGGTCAGGTAGTTGCGCCAGTTGTCGGTGATGCGTAACTCGTGAGGGTAAGGGGCTGCGGTTGACCAGAAAGCGTCGTCCTTGACCGAGTTGAAGCCGGCCTGGGCGGTCAGGTCCAGTGGTTGTTTGAGCTTGCGGTCGAAGTTCATCAGGTGCGTCGCGATGCCGACGATAAAGGGCGATTCGGCGTGAGCCACAGGCATGCCGCTCAGGCAGCCCAGCAGCAGGAGACACGCGGTGTGGCGTAAAACGCGCTTCATGGCGGCCTCCTCAGCGCAGGTTGGGCAGGGCGGTCAGGTGCAGGTCGGCCGGTCTGGACGTCATGGCCTCCTGCTTTGCGTTGATGACATAACCGATGGCCAGGCCTGCAAACAGATTGGCCACGGCGACTTCGAACATGTCCGTGGTCCAGCTGATCAGGCACCAGCAGACACTGATCGACAGCAGCATGCGACCGACCCGGCTTTCATCCTCGATCAGCTTGAACAGCAGTGGAATCTGCAGGGTGTACAGCAACCCTCCGACCACGCCGAGCATCGCCCACAGGTACAGGGCCGAGTTGTCCATACCGAGAAAGATTTCAGAGCCTTCCACCGGGAAGATGCCCATGGTGCTGCCGACCATGCCGAAGCCTGCGCCGGTCAGCACCCAGCCTTCGCGGATCAGGGCGTTGATCACGTTGGGCCAGGTGTTGATCAGCCGGTCGTAGAGCGATGCCAGCGAGCTTCCGCTGCTGCTGACCGTGAGTGCGTCGAAGCTCATGACCATGCCAAGCGTTGGCAGCAACAGCCCGATGAACACCACCAGCACGCACAGAATCCGGCAGGTCCAGCTCATGCGCTGAATCATCAACAGGCCCATGGTCAGGGCGAACGCCCCGGCCGGCGCTTTACTGGTGGTCAGCACGATGGCATAGAGCGCCACCGCACTGAGCAGCATCATCACCAGTCGCGAGCGCAGGAACATGAACAGGTACAGGGTGTAAAAGGCGATCAGGATCGACAGCACATTGGACACCCGAGCGAAGCCTGCGACGCGGTCCACGTCGTCCGCGCTCCACGTGGTGTTGGCACTCAGCTCGGTTTCGCCGACGTTGTAGCTGTAGCCCTTCCACGGCACGGCAGTGAGTTTGTCCAGCGCCACCCCGGCCAGCGAGGCGAGCAGGCAGAAACCGATGGCCCAGCACAGCAGTTTTCTGCGATGGATCAGGTGCTCGCTGCACACCAGGCCGAACACCAGCGGGCTCAGGGCGAACAGGCTGAAGGCCAGATTGTGCGGACTGGCACGGTGCAGCATGGCGATCAGCCCGGAAACCGCCCACACGATGACGAAGGTCCAGAACAGGCGTCCGGCCTTGAAGGTCCGCAGCTCCAGCGCAAACAACAGGATGCAGGCGACTTTGGGCAGATAGAGCAGCGGGCTTATACCCGCCTTGTCGAAATAGAAACGCAAGGCCCCGGAAAAGGTCTCGACCAGAATCAGGCTGATCGCGACCAGCACGACCACTGCGGATTTATCGAAGGAAATGATCGACGACGAATCGCCGGCTCTGTTCGCTGGATTCAGCTCCATGATGTCTGCCTTCTGAATGGCGTCAGGAAATTCGAACGGACAAAGCTACCGCCCGACGACCGCGACAGGCGGGTCGATAAAAGGGGAAGCCTTTGGGGATGATGAGAAGTCTGGAGCGAATGCTCGCAACGGCGTGACAAGACGTATATCAGTCGCAGTTCGGGAAACTGTCAATTAATTCGTCAGGATTGGCGGATTATCCGATGAGTGCCGCACCCCTGAGGGTGACACAGAGCATGGGCACGATCAGCGCACGTGAGGCCTCTGATCGTTCCACGCTCTGCGCTCATCGTTATACACAAGTCCTCTTGGAGGAATACGATGATGATCGTTCCTACGCTCTGCGTAGGAATGCCGCCCAGGACGCTCCGCGTCCGGTTTGTGCTGTGACGCGGAGCATGGGCGTGATCAGCGGTCAGGGGTATTTGCGACGATCAGGTGCTGGCGGGAAGTACTGGTACAGCCACGTCTCGCTCAGTGTGCGGTCGCCGGTGCGGATGAACATGCGCATCTCCACCGGGTCCACCGAGTCGCTGTCAGGCACCCAGTCGAAGGTGATCCGGTAACCCTTGATGTCCGGCAGCACGAGGATGTTGAAGTCCTGCACCTTGCCGTGGGTCACGGTCACGATCGGCTCGATCCCGGTGCCTTCCGGCAGACGGTCCAGACCGCCGCCGTGGAAGTCCACCGCGAAACGGCGGGCCCAGGTTTTCGGGTAATGCTCGCCCGGTGCCCAGCCTTCCAGAAAACCACCCATGCCCGAACGCGTCGCGTGAACCTGCGCCAGCGGCGTGCTCACCGGCGGCAGCGGGCTCCAGAACAGCTTGTAGCCGTAGTTCATCGAGTCGCCAGCCTTGACCGCTGTCTTCGGTGTCCAGAACACCACGATGTTGTCCATCGTCTCGCCGGTGGTCGGCAGTTCCAGCAGGCTGACCTCGCCTTCGCCCCACGGCGTGATCGGCTCGACCCACAGGCTTGGACGGCGGCTGTACCAGACCACGGTGTCCTGATAGCTGGAGAACTCGTGATCGCTCTGCACCAGACCGAAACCTTTCGGGTCGTTGTCAGAGAACGCGCTGAACTGCGGTTTGACCGGATTGTTCAGCGGGCGGCAGATCCATTCGCCATTGCCACGCCACATCGACAGACGATCCGAGTCATGAATCTGCGGGTGAATGGTGTCGCACATGCGGCGTTCGTGGGTGCCACAGCTGAACATGCTGGTCATCGGCGAAATGCCGAGCTGCTGGATGTCCACACGGGCGTTGATGTGCGCGTCGATCTCCATCACCACCTGCCCGGACTGACAGTCGATGTCGAAGCGATAGGCACCCGTCGCGCTCGGCGAGTCGAGCAGGGCGTAAACCACAAAACGGGTGGCGTTCTTGTCCGGCGTTTCGAACCAGAACTTGGTGAAGTCCGGGAATTCTTCCTGACGCTTGGCATAGCTGTCGATGGCCAGACCGCGTGCAGACAGACCGTACTGCTTGTTGCTGTCGACGGCCCGGAAGTAGCTGGCGCCCAGGAACGAGACCACGTCATTGATGGCGATTTCAGGCGCCTTGAACAGCTTGAAGCCGGCAAAGCCCAGATCGCCTTTCACCAGATTCTTGTCGATGCCGCTGCTTTCGTAGTTGAACAGGTCGTGGCGGAAATGCACTTCGCGCGCCTGCTTGTTCTGCGGATCGACGCTGTACATGCGCACGGGCGTCTTGAAGCCCGCGCCGACGTGGAAGAAATGCACGTCCAACTGGCCGTGAACGTCTTTCCACAAGGAGTGTTCCGGGTCGTAGCGAATGGCATTGAATTGCTGCGGCGTGAGGTTCGCCAACACCGGTGGCAACACCTGCTTGGTGCTCACATAACCTTTGCCAGCCAGCTTCTTCGCGTGAGCTTGCAACTCTGCAAAATCGAAGTGCTCGATTTCACCATCAGCGGCTGCCGCCAGTGCGCGTGCAGCAAAAAGCCCTGAAGCCGACACGCTGCTATAAGCGGCCAACGCCATGGAAGCTTTCAGGAGATTCCTGCGATTCATAAGGGTGAAGCCTCTAGGTAATTCTGTGCGTCCTGCACAAAAAATGGCGCGCCAACGACTCCTTGCCGAACGCAAACTACCCACAACAGATAACAAAGACGAGATCCGGTTCGGAAATAGGCCGAAAAAAAACGCCGCTCATGCTGAATGAAAACGGCGTCGTACGCATAAATCGGGCGATTTTCAGGTCTGTGTCGGCTGACCGATCACGCTCATCGCCGCTTGGCGCAAGGCCTGCAAGCGATTTGGTCGCAAATAGCCACCCCGCCTGATCTTTTTTCAGAGCGCCGAGAGCGTAGTGGCTATGCAATATCCAGCAATCATTTTGCCGGCAGACTGACCCGCCAGACACGCGCCAAAAGCCAGATTGCGCGCTGATTGATCAGCCTGTTGGGGCCTGGAAAGTGTCCTCATGTCCACCAGTAACGCACCAGATGGAAGAAGATCGGCGCGGCAAAACACACTGAATCCAGTCGGTCGAGCATGCCGCCGTGGCCTTCGATCATGTGGCCCCAGTCCTTCACGCCCCGGTCGCGTTTGATGGCCGACATTACGATGCCGCCCGCGAAACCCAGCAGGTTGATAAGCAGTGCGATCAATGCCGATTGCCACGGGTTGAACGGCGTGATCCAGAACAGCGCGCCGCCGATCAGCGACGCGAGGGCGATGCCGCCGACGAAGCCTTCGACCGTCTTGGAGGGCGACAGGTTGGGTGCGATCTTGCGCTTGCCGAACAGCTTGCCGCACACGTACTGCAGCACGTCCGAGATCTGCACCACGATCACCAGATAGGCGATCAGCAGCAGGTTGCGACCTTCGTAACCGGCAATCTCAAGGGTCAGCAACGCAGGCACGTAGGACACGCAGAACACCGCGATCATCAGGCCCCACTGCACCTTCGAGGCGCGTTCCAGGAAGTGTTTGCTGTCACCGCCCAGTGACGCGAGGATCGGCAGCAGCAGGAACACGTAGACCGGAATGAAGATCGAAAACAGCCCGTACCAGTTCATGGCGATCAATACGTATTGCAACGGCAGCGCCAGATAGAACGCGGCCACCAGTGCGGGGTAATCGCTGCGTCGGGTCGGTGTCAGGGTCAGGAATTCGCGCAAGGCGTAGAACGACACCGCATAGAACAACAGGATGACGGCACCCTGGCCCAGCCAGAAGGCGATGCCGATCACCAACACCATGACCCACCACGCGTTGATGCGCGCGTTCAGGTTGTCGATGACCGAGTTCGGGCCGCCCGCCCGGCGCTTGAGTACGTAGCCGATCAGCGAGGCCAGCAGCAGGACGGCGCCGATGCCCATGAACAGCAGTTGAGTCTGGTTATCCATTACAGCGGCTCCGGTGCCAGGGCCAGCAGTGCATCACGACTGCGGGCGAGGAATTGCTCTTTGCTTTCTTCACTGTCCAGCCGCAGCGGTGCGCCGAAGCTGGTTGTGCATAACAACGGCAGCGGCAGCATTCGGCCTTTGGGCATGACCCGGTTCAGGTTGGATATCCACACGGGGACCAGATCCACCTGGGGATAACTTTTTGCCAGGTGATACAGCCCGCTCTTGAACGGCAACAGTCCTTCCTCCGGGTTGCGTGTGCCTTCCGGAAACAGGATCAGCGAGTCGCCGTGTTCCAGCGCCTCGAGCATGGGTTGCAGCGGATTGCTGTCGGGCGTACTGCGCGTGCGGTCCACCAGTACGCCGTTGAACACACGGTTGATGATGTAGCGGCGCAACGGACTGGACTGCCAGTAATCGGCACCAGCAACAGGCCGGGCGGTTTTGCGCAAGGCGGGCGGCAGTGACGCCCAGAGCAGTACGAAGTCGCCGTGGCTGCTGTGGTTGGCAAAGTAGATCCGCTGCCGGGGTTCAGGCGTGCAGCCCAGCCACAGGCTGCGAGCCCCCGTAATGCTGCGCGCACCTGCAGTGATGATCGTGGCGACCAGAGGTTCGAACATGACAATTCCTATTGAGCGAGGGACAGCCAGGGAAAGATAAAGATGATGCCCAGCAGCCAGAGCAGCTGCAGCACGATGTAACGGATCTGCAGGCGCAACTGCCGAAGCGCACCCTGAGTTCGCAGCGCCCAGTTGCGGCCGCCTTTCTCTGCAGGCTGAAGCTTGAGGTCGGCCAGGACCTGATCGAGTTCCTGAGTGCGATCGCTCAACTGGCTGGGACGGTCAGCCATGTGCTGGAACAGATCGGCATCGAACGCGACCCTGAACGCCTGGGATTTAGCCAGCGCCCCGGTCAGGACCATGCAGGCCACAAACACCATCATCAGAAGGCTTGCAGAACCTATCCACAGCTGCACCAGGCCAAACAACAGGCTCAGCAGCAAAAGCCCTGTGGATAAATAGTCCAGCGACTTGCCGCGCCGTAGCAGGGCGGCAACCACGTGCAGCTGCATTTCCAATGACATGAATGAGCACTCCTGTGATTGAGCGGGTTCTTACGGCCTGCGCAAAGCTATTGTGGGAAGCGCCACCACGTCTTTCGACGTAGCGCTGTCGTGCAGTAAACACCGGACTGTGGGAGGCGGCTTGCCGGCGATGAACGATGACGCTATTTTCCTGAAGTACCGCGTCAACTGCATCGCCGGCAAGCCGCCTCCCACAAAAGGTGTTCATTCAGCAGATTACGTGTTGTTTGATCAGAGGCGGTTTGCCGGCGTTGAGCCTCCCACCATCCTGTGTCATCTCATGGCCCGCGGTGTCTCGGCTACAGGCGCTTTAACTGAATAGCCTGCGAAGGCATTCAAGATATCCACATGCCCGCTACGCAGGACGACACCTGGCCTCGCTTGGCGAATCAACTCGACCGCGTTATCCACAGAACGCGCTCTTCCGGTGAGCAACAACCACGCGGCCACTGCCATTGCACTGCGCGAATAGCCCAGCGCGCAGCACACCAGTAACGGGCCGTTTGAGCGCAGACGCTCGATGGCTTCAGCAGCAAGTTGGCATTGCTCGACGGTCAGCGGTATCAGATCCAGTGCAGCGACCTGTTGATAACGTTGCGTACTCACTTTCAGCGGTAACTCAGCACACATATCCACAACCGCTTTGAACGGTTGCAACTGTTCTTGATTCGGTATGCGGCCCAGCCAGACGTTGTCCACAACCTGATCGGGATCAGGCCTTTGCCTTGTCCACACCCTTGAATTTATCCACGCGCCGATCAGATAGGGCGCCAACAGCCAACACGCAGCTGGGGATAACTTCCCGTTGGAACGTTTTTGAAAACCAGCGGCCCCGAACACAAGGTAATTCAGCGCGACCATCAGCAGGGACAGCGCAGGCCACGCCAGCCACATCCAGCCTCCGCCCAAGGTAAACACGGGTATCGCCAGCAGCAGTGCGCCGATGCCGTAATACAACGCCAGCTTGAGACGCTGCGGCTGACGTGTCAGACGTCCGGCCAGCAGCGGGCTGCGACCTTCATCCGGCCAGAGCCATATGCAGAGCCAACCGGCCAGTGCGCCTGTGGGTAAGTCGATGAAGTGATGCTGATACGTGGTCAGCACCGACACGCCAATCAGCGCGAACCAGCTGTGCAGCAACCAGCGCCACGCCACGTGAAAGTGCCGCGCATATTGGTCGTAGCAGACCCACAGCACCACCAGCAGTGCGATATGCAACGAGGGCGCCTGATTGAACGGCTTGTCGAACCCGGCCAGCACTGCGAACAGCCAGCCGAACAGGCCATCCAGTTCCGGGCGTTCAAAGGTGAAGCGCAGCGGCCAGAGCAGAAAGCAGGTGACTGCGATCAGTTGCGCGCTGAACAGGCGCAGCGCGTGGGTATCCAGCTCACGGCGCGTCAGGCAGGCGAGCAGCGAGAAGCCATAAAGCAGGTCGATGGACCAGTAGGGCACGATGGTCCAGGCCCAGAACGGCATATGGCTTTCCCAGCCAAACGCCATGCTGCCGACGTCACTGCGCTGGGCCGTATACCACGTGGCAAAGCCGTAGCTGGCGAAAAAGAACGGCGCCAGCACCAGAAGCCAGACCACCGCTCTTTTCCACAGGCCCGGTTCGCGAAACGCGTTCACTGGATGCGCTGCGCGAGGGACACCGTGAAAATCCCCCATTCATCCACACGCTGGGTGATTTTGCGAAAGCCTGCGGCTTCGACCAGTTGATCCATCTCAGACTGGCTGCGACGGCGCATGACCCATGCCTGTCCCTGACGATGGCTGGTCAGGGCGCGGGCAATCAATTCCAGCTGCGGGTGCCATGGCTGACCGGTGTACACCAGATAACCGCCAGGCTCGACAGCGGCTGCCAGCCCGGCCAGCGAATCGCCGACCATCTGATTGCTGGCGAACAGCTCATACAGACCCGAGACCACGGCCAGCGTGGGTTTCGGGTCCAGTGCCGCCAGATCGGCGCGGTCAAAGGCATCGCCCTTGACGAAGCGTGCGACGTCTTCCAGGTCTTTCTGTTCGATCAGCAGGCTGCCGTCGCGCACGTTGATGTCGCTGTAATCACGCAACAGGATCGATTCCGGTAGCGGTTCCACGCCATGCAGCGATTCCAGGATGTAACGGCCATGCCCGGCGGCGATATCGACGATACGCACCGGCTTGCCCTGATTGCGCAGGTGCGCCATGGCCAGACGCAGCAGCTCTTCGGCATGCAGCTTGCGCTGACGGATGCCGCGCCAGCCGATGGACTCAAGATAGTTCTTGTCGATCATCCGGCCCAGCGCGCCGGTGCCGGTGGGTTTGTTGCGGTAGACGTAATCCAGCGTGCTGCCGGAATCGAAGCCGGTGTCGAAGCCCAGCTTTACGCCTGTGGATAACTTGCTGCCCAAGCGCATGCTGGCGCGCGTCATGCGCCAGTACAGGTCGCGCAACGAGTTGTGCGGCAACGGCGCGGCCAGTTCTTCGGACTCGGCGCAGGTGACACCCAGCTTGTCGGCATCGAGCAGGGAAGGGCGCGCCACCGGGGTCTCGAAGTTCTGCAGCACGAAGCGTCGCGCACGGCTGATCGCCAGATGACGATCCCGCTCGCCCAACGTGTCGTGGAAGAACCCTGGCAGGATGTGTTTCTCCTTGCGCACGCTGCCCAGTCCGTCGAAAAACTGTTCCTGCGGGCCGCGGTGCACCACGAAGTCGGAACCCGAGATCAACAGCTGAGTCGGGATCTGAATGGCCTGCGCGTCGGCTACCACCCGGTCGGCGGCTTCGTAAAGGCCCAGCAGCACATTCACCGAGATCGCCTTGGTGATCAGCGGGTCGCTGTCATAGGACGCGATGCGTTGCGGGTCGTGGCTCAGGAAGCGCGCCTTGACGTAGCTGTTGACGAAGAAGTTGCCCTTGAACTTGCGCAGCAGCGCCAGCCCCGAGCGAGCGAAAGGCACGTACAGCTTGACCTTGAAGGCCGGCGAGGCGAGGACCAGCGAGCGGATCTTCGGTGCGTAGTCGTGCGCCCAGGTGGCTGCGATCACCGCGCCGACGCTCTGAGCGATCACTGCCATGTTCTCTTCCGGTATCTCGAACGTTGCGCTCAGGTGATCGACGAAGGTCTGCACGTCGCGCACGCTGGTCGCAAAGCTTGGGCTGTCGCCGCGAGCGCCGGGCGACTGACCATGGCCACGTGCGTCCCAGGCGAAGAAATCGAAACCCGGCAGGTCCAGTTCATCGACCAGATGCGCAATGCGTCCCGAGTGCTCATGGCCCCGGTGAAACAACACAATGGCCTGTCGAGGCGCATCGGAAACCTGCGTGAGGGCAGGCCAATGGCGGTAGAACAGCTCTACGCCGTCATGAGTCGTGAAGCGCCGATCATTCATCTCACGCATTGCAACTTCCTTACGCCGTAGGCTTTTGGCTGCTTATTCTTGGGGCGAGGTCTGTTCTTCCAGGCCGCGCCGGACGCGGTTGTACAGCGTGTACACCAACAGTGCGCAGACGAGGGCGAGCACTATGTTTATCCACAGGGCCGCGAGCCAGCCAACGGCCACGCCAGCGCCCAGCACGCCGAACACCAGCGCGCGGTCGCTTTTGCCCATCGGGCCGTCGTAGCGTCGGGAGGCGCCGACCATCGGGCCGAGCACACCTGCGTATTCAGTGAAAATCGCCAGCAGAGTCACCGCCAGTACCAGCCCGAGGCTGACATCGGGAATCAATGCGAAGGGCAAAAATAGCGCGCTGTCGGCGATGACGTCGGTCAGCTCGTTGAGATACGCCCCGAGCCGGGATTTCTGGCCGAATTCGCGGGCGAGCATGCCGTCAATGGCGTTGAGCGCCATGCGCAGGATCATCCACAACGGGATCAGCGCGAACAGTGCGTAATGCGGCACCGACAGCGCGACGATGGCACCGACCAGCAAGGACACGGCACAGGCGGCGAGGGTGACCTGATTGGCCGTCACGCCCTTGTCGTAAAGGCGCTGCACGGCGGGCCGCAGCAGGTTCTGAAAGCGCGGTTTGAGCTGGTAGATAGAAATCAACGAAGAGCATCCGTGTCTGTGGATAACTACACGACCTTGCGGCAACAAACGAAGCGGCACAGGCCAGGCCGCTAGTGAAACATAATGTGACCCGCACTACGCAGTACTGTTTGTGCGATATGTCTCAGGGAAGAGAATTTCGGCCTGTCTGATACCGACCTGAACGGGCATTGAACCTGACGAAAATTTCACGGCGAGTGTTACATCGTAACGCTATGATGCGGCAGCATTCAGACCGCCGATGCAGGCCTCCAGCGGGTCAGGGCGACAGTAAGCAGATTCGGGGTAGTGATGCGGGTTGATCTGGATGTAGAACATGCGGACCTTGAAGGTCTGCCGCGTTTTCAAATGGCGGTGCGTCAGGCGCGACGTCTCGCACGTCTTATGTATGTCGCCGCCGGGCTCGGTATCACCGGGCTGGTGTTGGCGTTTTTCATCGATCTGTTTTCGCCAGGCTCGCTGTGGATGGCCGTGCTGGTCAACAGTGGCGCGGCGCTTCTGCTGCTCGCTGCCGGTTTGCAGTCGGCCCGCGGCGTCGCCAACTGGCGTGCCCGCGCGCTGGAGGTCCCGGCGCGGGTAGAGCACGATCTATCTGCGCTGGATGTGGATGCTGACGTCGATGACAGCGGTTGGTATGAGCGTCTACTCACTCGCCTGAGCGAATCCAGTGAATCGCTGCTGCGCCAGATAGGTCTCTCGACCCTGTGGCTGGCCGGTTGGTCGCTCCTGGTTCTGATCAGTGTCCAGGCGATCTGGAGCCTGACACTGCTCGGCAACGACATTTCGCCAGTCGCCAATCTTGCGGGCAGCGCGCTGCTGTTGATGGCGTTCGGTTTGCTGGTGCTGGAGCGGCAACTGAGCGGCGAGGCACAGTGGCCCGAAGCCGAGCCGTTGTCGCGACTGGTGCGCATGACGATCGTCGTGTTTCTGGTCGCAGCCCTGTGCCTGTTTTTCTCCCGGATCGATCGGGTCTGGCCTGCACGTCTGGCTGTGCTGATCGGTTTGCTGCCGATGGCGGTCGCCATCGAGTTTCTGGTGCGCGCCGCGCTGTCGTTGTTCAGCCCGCGCAACGAGCGGATCGAGCCGCGTCTGTTGGCCAGCAGTTTCATTGCCGACCTGTTGCGCTGGCCACCGCGTCCGCTGATGGCCCTGCAGCACGAACTGCATAACCGCTTCGGCATCGACCTGCGCCAGATCTGGGCGTTCACCTACATGCGCCGGGCCTTTCTGCCCGTGCTGGCGGTCGTGGCCCTGCTGGGCTGGGCGCTGACCGGCGTGCATGAAATTCCGCTACAGGCGCGGGGTATCTACGAGCGCTTCGGCAAGCCGGTCGAGGTCTTCGGTCCTGGCTTGCATGCGGGTCTGCCATGGCCGTTCGGTCGTGTGCTGGCGGTCGAGAACGGTGTGGTTCATGAGCTGGCCGCCAGCGTGTCGCCCGCCAGTGCCGCCGAGCAAGTGGCCGATCCGGCCGAAGGTCCGCCACCGGCCAGCGCCAACCGCCTGTGGGACGCCAGCCACATCAATGAAAAATCCCAGGTCATCGCCAGCAGCGCTGGCGCCAAACAGAGCTTCCAGATCGTCAATATGGACGTGCGCTTCGTCTACCGGATTGGCCTGACCGATGCGGCAGCCCTGGCGGCGACCTACAACAGCGCTGATATTCCGGCCCTGATCCGCAGCACTGCCAGCCGCGTGCTGGTGCACGACTTCGCTTCACGCACGCTGGATGAACTGCTTGGCGAACAGCGCACCGGTCTGTCGGACGACATCGGCAAGGCAGTGCAGGCCGACCTGCAACGTCTGGACAGCGGCGTGGAAATTCTCGCCACCGTGGTCGAGGCGATTCATCCGCCTGCCGGTGCCGCCAATGCCTATCATGCCGTACAAGCCGCGCAGATCGGCGCGCAGGCCCTGATTGCTCGCGAGCGCGGCGCGGCCAGCGACAAGGCCAACCAGGCCCAGCTCAACGCCAGCATTGCCCATGATCAGGCCAGCGCCACGGCCAGTGAAGTGCTGGCCACGGCCCGAAGTGCCGACCTGCGTTTCGACGCCGAGCGTCAGGCTTATACCGGCGCAGGGCAGGCGTTCCTGCTGGAGCATTACCTGACCCGCCTCAACGAAGGCCTGGGCAATGCGAAATTGCTGATACTCGATCACCGTCTGGGCGGCGATAACGCGCCGACCATCGACCTGCGTTCCTTCACCCCACCGGCAGACCCAACGGCGCCGCGTAAAGCCGCTCAGTAAGGAGTCGTCCCTTGAGTCTGTTCCATCATCATCACGATCACAGCGACCACGGTGGTCACGACCACAGCGGTCACGGCCATCACCACCATCATCATGAAGCGACGGGTCCGGCGGCGTTTCCCTGGCGGCGGGCGAGTCTGGCCGCTGTCCTGATCGCGTTCGCCATCGCCGCAGCCAGTCTGGTGCAGGTGCGTTCGGGCGAGGCGACCGTGGTCACGCGTTTCGGCAACCCGTCCCGCGTGCTGCTCGAGCCGGGCCTGAACTGGCGCTTGCCTGCGCCGTTCGAAGCGACCATTCCGGTGGACCTGCGCCTGCGCACGACTTCCAGCGGTCTGCAGGATGTCGGCACCCGTGATGGCCTGCGGATCATCGTTCAGGCTTATGTGGCGTGGCAGGTTCAGGGCGACGCCGACAACGTGCAGCGTTTCATGCGTGCGGTGCAGAACCAGCCGGATGAAGCCGCGCGGCAGATCCGGACCTTTGTCGGCTCGGCGCTGGAAACCACGGCCAGCAGCTTCGACCTGTCCAGCCTGATCAACACCGACGCGAACAAAGTGAACATCACGGCGTTCGAGAACCAGTTGCGTCAGCAGATCGATCAACAGCTGCTTGCCACTTACGGCGTACGGGTGATGCAGGTCGGCGTCGAGCGCCTGACCCTGCCGTCGGTGACGCTCAATGCCACGGTTGACCGGATGCGCGCCGAGCGCGAAACCATTGCCACTGAACGCACCGCCGTCGGCAAGCGCGAGGCGGCGCAGATCCGTTCCGCTGCCGAGCGCGATGCGCGCATCGTGGAAGCCGATGCCACCGTCAAGGCTGCTGACATCGAGGCGCAATCACGCGTCGAAGCGGCGCAGATCTACGGCCGCGCCTATGCCGGCTCGCCACAGCTCTACAACCTGCTGCGCTCGCTGGACACGCTGGGCACTGTGGTGACCCCGAGCACGCGACTGATTCTGCGCACCGATGCGGCGCCGTTCCGCGTGCTGGTCGAAGGCCCGCCAACGCTGGATGGCAAGAGCGGATCGCAGCCATGAGTGATCCGGCTGACGACACCCAGGCTCAGCGCCCTGCGGTCAACGGACCCTGGCTGCAGGCCAGCCGTCTGGCCTTTCTGGGGTTGTACGGCGTGACGCTGCTCGCGGCATTGGGCTGGATCACCTCCAACGTGCGGCAGATCGACCCGCAAAACCGTGCGGTAGTCATGCGTTTCGGTGCGCTGGAACGTATCCAGAACGCAGGCTTGCTGACCGCCTGGCCACAGCCGTTCGAACAGGTGGTGCTGCTGCCCTCGGCTGACCGGGTCATCGAGCGTCGCGTTGAAACGCTGCTGCGCTCATCGGCGGCCCAGAAGGCGGATGAAATCGCGACCCTGTCGGCACCGATCAGCGACGCATTGGCAGGCTCGGGTTTTCTGCTCACCGGCGATGCCGGTGTGGTCCAACTGGACGTGACGGTGTTCTACAAGGTCACGGATCCTTATGCCTTCGTGTTGCAGGGTGATCATGTAGAGCCTGCGCTGGACCGTCTGGTCAATCGCAGTGCGGTGGCGCTGGCCGCAGCGCGAGACCTGGATACGATTCTGGTCGCACGTCCTGAGTTGATGGGCGCCGACAGCCAGGCCGCCGAGCGCCGCGAGCGTCTGCGAGGTGATCTGGTACGCGGCATCAATCAGCGCCTGACTGCGCTGAAAGACGCCGGGATGAGCATCGGCATCGAGGTCGCCCGCGTTGATGTGCAGTCGAGTTTGCCGCCCTCGGCCGTCAACGCCTTCAATGCGGTGCTGACAGCCAGCCAACAGGCCGATCAGGCCGTGGCCAACGCGCGCACTGACGCCGAAAAACTGACCCAAACCGCCAACCAGCAGGCCGACCGCACCCTGCAGGTCGCGCATGCCCAGGCTTCCGAACGACTGGCCAAGGCGCAGACCGACACCGCTGCCGTGGTCAGCCTGTCGCAGTCCGTCAAGAACCGGGACGATCCCGATCTGTTGCAGCGTATCTACCGCGAGCGGGTGCCCGCGATTCTGCGTCAGGCGGGTTCCGTGACCACGGTCGATCCCAAAGACGATTCCCGCCTGATCATTCAGGGAGCACAACAATGAGTGGCGAAGCCGTTCACACCCACGAGCCTGTCAAGGCGCAAGCGGTCGGCAGCATGCTGAGCGGTGCCGAACAGCGCAGTGCAGCCCGCCAGTTGACGCTGGCAATGCTGGCGCTGGGCTTGCTGGGGCTGGGTCTGATCTGGCGCTTTATCGCGCCCGAGCAGACCGGTGTCAGCCAGTTGCTGCTGGGTGCGGCATCGCTGTTGGTGGCGATTCCGGTGGTCAGCGCCGGCTGGCACAGCCTGCGGCACCCGAGCCTGCATGGCATCACTGATCAGTTGATCGCGCTGGCAATGCTGGGCGCGTGGGCTACCGGCGACCTGATGACCGCTGCGTTGCTGCCGATCATCATGATTTTCGGCCATGTGCTGGAAGAGCGCAGCGTGATTGGCTCGCAGGAAGCCATCGAGGCGCTGGGCCGTCTGACTCGCAGCCATGCCCGGTTGCTGGCTGAGGACGGCAGCATTCGCGAAGTGGACAACACCACCCTGAAAGCGGGTGACCAGGTCGAAGTGCGGGCCGGTGACCGCGTTCCTGCAGATGGTAGGGTGCTGTCCGGTCAGGCCAGCCTCGACACCTCGTCGATTACCGGCGAGTCAGTGCCGCTGGAAGCCACCGTGGGCGTGGAAGTGTTCGGGGGCGCGATCAACCTCGATGGTCTGCTGCGTATCGAAGTGACGCGCATTGGTGATGAGTCCACGCTGGGCAAGGTCATCGCGCTGATGCAGAGCGCCGAGCGCTCCAAACCGCCGATCACCCGGCTGCTGGAGCGCTATGCAGGCAGCTACATGGTGCTGGTGTTGCTGATTGCCGCACTGACCTGGTTCATCACCCATGACGCGCAGGCGATGCTGGCAGTGCTGGTCGCTGCCTGTCCGTGCGCTCTGGTGCTTTCGGCCCCGGCAACCGCCATCGCCGGCATCGCTGTCGCGGCGCGTCACGGGATCCTGATTCGCAGCTCGGCCTTCCTCGAAGAACTGGCGGACCTGACCTCGCTGGTGGTGGATAAGACCGGCACCCTGACGTTCGGGCGTCTGCGCTTGCAGTCCATACAGGCGCGAGGCGCGCAACATGCACAACTGCTGGAGCTGGCGGCCAGCCTTGGATCGGCCAGCAGCCATCCGGTCAGCCGCGCGCTGGCCGGGCTTGTGGATAAGAGCGCGCTGCTGCCATTGACCGATATTCGCGAGCGTCAGGGGCTGGGCGTTGTAGCGTCGACCGGGCAGGGCGAAGCGGCGTTGGGCCGTCCTGAATTGTTCGAGCAACTGGGCATTGTCACGCCCGGCGTCCCTGAGCATGACGGCCCGCTGGCGGGTCTGTCGCTGAATGGCGAATTCCTCGCCTGGCTGCTGCTGGCCGATACCCTCAAACCGGAAGCGCAGGCTGCGCTGCAGGAATTACGTGAACTGGGCATGGGCAGGCAGTTGCTGCTGACCGGTGACCGTCAGGGCGTGGCTCATCAACTGGCGCGAGAAGTCGGAATCACCGACGTTCATGCCCAGGCGCTGCCGGAGGATAAACTCAACCGGGTGATGAGCGAGATCGGCAGCGGCTTCAGGCCGATGGTGGTCGGTGACGGAGTCAACGACTCGCTGGCGCTCAAGGCAGGCGTCGTGGGCGTGGCGATGGGAGCGGGCGGTGCCGACATTGCACTCGCTTCGGCTGACATCGTATTGATCGGCAGCGATCTGCGTCGTCTGGGCACCTGCGTACGCCTGAGCCGCCGCTGCCGCCATACCCTGCAGGTCAACGTGATCATCGGCCTGGGCTGGACGCTGGCCATCGTCGCACTGGCAGCCTTCGGCCTGCTGGGCGCGGCCGGGGCGATGATCGCAGCGATCCTGCATAACCTGAGCACATTGCTGGTTCTGGGCAATGCCGGGCGTCTGCTGCGCTTTCAGGAGCCGCTGATCAAATTGTGAGCAACCTTGTAGGTTGCGAGCATTGCCGTTTCGCCTGGAAAGCCTGGGTCATTACATATTCTTTAAGTATAAGAAATGGCTTGAGCTTTGAAGAACTCTGTTACAGATTAAGAGTCATTCAACAGAGTGCGGTCCAAAATTCAGGCTGTCGTCTGGCTCGAGTCAGTGGGCACAAGGCTGTTCCCCCGAAGTTGATTCAAAGCAGTTTTGCCATCGCCAATAGCCTATCGGCCCTTTTTGGAGGGTTTGTCTTGGATGCTCTATTCGAGTTTCTGGATGAGGGGGTGATTCATCATGCTTACGCAACTTCCGTCGGTCTTGCAAAACCTTCATTTGCCGCTGCGTCTCAGGCTCTGGGACGGTCATCAAATGGACTTGGGGCCTGATCCCAGCGTCACGATTGTCGTGAAGGATCCGCGACTGGTCTCCGATTTCACCCACCCCAGTCTCGACCTGCTTGGCAGCGCGTTCGTGGAAGGACGGCTGGAACTCGAGGGCTCCATCACTGAAGTGGTCAGGGTCTGCGACGAGCTGACCCACGCCTTGGTGGAGGAGGAAGACGAGTCCGACACGCCCGTGCGCACCCGCCACGACAAAGACACCGACGCTGCCTCGATTTCCTACCACTACGACCTGTCCAACGAGTTCTACCAGTTGTGGCTCGACAAGGAGATGGTCTACTCCTGTGCCTACTTCAAAACCGGTAACGAATCGCTGGAACAGGCTCAGCAGGATAAGTTTCACCATCTGTGCCGCAAGCTGCGCCTAAAGCCCGGCGATTACCTGCTGGACGTCGGCTGCGGCTGGGGCGGTCTGGCGCGATTCGCCGCCCGCGAATATGGCGCGAAAGTCTTTGGCATCACGCTCAGCCGCGAGCAACTGGCGCTCGCCCGCGAACGGGTGACGGCCGATGGGCTGGACGATCAGGTCGAGCTTCAACTGCTCGATTATCGTGACCTGCCGCAGGACGGCCGCTTCGACAAAGTGGTCAGTGTCGGCATGTTCGAACACGTTGGTCACGCCAACCTGCCGCTCTATGCCCAGCGTCTATTTGGCGCGGTGAAGGAGGGTGGCCTGGTGATGAACCATGGCATCACCGCGAAGCACACCGATGGGCGACCTGTCGGGCGTGGGGCGGGCGAATTCATCGACCGCTACGTATTCCCCAACGGCGAACTGCCGCACATGGCGATGATCAGCGCCCACATCAGCGAGGCCGGACTGGAAGTCGTCGATGTCGAAAGCCTGCGGCCGCACTACGCCAAAACGCTGGAGCACTGGAGCGCCCGCCTTGAAACACACTTGAGCGAAGCTGCCGCGATGGTGCCCGAACACACCTTGCGTATCTGGCGACTGTACCTTGCAGGCTGCTCTTATGCGTTTGCGCGAGGCTGGATCAATCTGCATCAGATTCTGGCGGTGAAGCCTTTTGCTGATGGCGGTACGGGGTTGCCGTTGACGCGGGAGGATGTTTATCGGTGATGGCAGATGGTCGAGCGCGAGGTGCATTCCATGAGTGAGGCTTCTTACAGAGGCCTCACGATGCGTTTGAAGATTTTTTCCATCGGTCCGTAATTTACATTTACGCCATCGATGTTGGCCTGAATCCACTCGTCTCGACTCACGTTTTCCCAGTCAAGCTCATAGCCGGCCGAAAGTGCAAGGTGCTCGAAAAAGATTCGCTGAACCCTGCCATTACCCTCGCGAAACGGGTGGATCATGTTGAGTTCGCAGTAATACTCGGCCAGCTTCTCGCAGAAGCGCTCCTTGTTTAGTCCACTCAGCCAATGATCTTTCTGAAGAGCGTCGAAGATCTTTTGTGCTTCAGCGTCGATTCGTCCACAGGTGCAAAAGCGAGTACCACCTTTGGCGATGTCGACGTTTCTTATTTTCCCTGCCCACTCATAGAGATCGGAAAACAGCTGCACGTGCAGCGTGCTCATATTGTTCAGGCTGTAGGGCGGGGCGCAGTAATGCACTCGAGCTATGGTGACAGCGGTGATCTCTCTTTCCGCCGCCTCAAGACTTTCCATATCTCGTATGTTTAATGTGTTTTTCAGCACCGAGGAGTTCGGGTAGCAGTAAATATCCTGAGAGGCATCATATCGATCCATGACATTACCTACGGTGTTTGGCCAAAACACTTTCCAACGAAGCCTTACTCTCCGGGAAAGGGAGGTGAATGCCTTCCAGCTTCGAGCTGTTGATAAAGTTTTTGATCTTTTTGTCTTCGAAGCGCTTATACGGACTGACGTCCTGTTCAACGGCATAAGCCAGGCAATTTTTGATGAGCGTGTCGAGGTCAGCCTGACTTTTTACGGTCAGGGTAAAGCCCATTGTTTCTGACAGTGAATACCTGACGCTTTTGAAATCGTTTGTTTCAGCAGCCCTATACAAGCTGTCCTTGTTCGAGGAAATGGACCGTTCAAGGCGTTTGAGTTGACGATATAAAGAGGCCCAGCCATTCACGCCAAGGATGAGCATCAATTGGCTTTCAACCGCTTTTTTCAGGTCGAAGAACTTTCCGAGCTTCTTCAGATCCTCAATGTCCTCAGCTTGTAATATCTGCTGTAGCGTTGCCATGGTGTCGGGGCCTCTTAACGGTTATCAAAAGCCGTGCGCATCGCTAGTTTAATGAATGTTCCCCGCCTTTGCTTCACAGGATCGGCGATATCAACCGAGCCACGCGCATGCCCAACTGGTGCAATCTCCGCGTCTCGCGGCTTTCCTGGATGGAGATTTCCCGCGCCTGGGCGAAGTCGGCATTCAGCATGGCCTCGACCTGATTGGAGAAGTCAGGGTCGACGGTCAGCAGCATCAGTTCGAAGTTGAGCCTGAATGAACGGTTGTCGAGGTTGGCGCTGCCGATCGCGGTGATTTCGTTGTCCACCAGTACGACTTTCTGGTGCAGGAAGCCCGGGCCGTAGCGGAACACCCGCACGCCTGCGCGGACCGCATCGAACGCATAAAGGCTGGAAGCGGCGTAGACCACGTAATGGTCTGGGCGCGAGGGCAGCAGCAGGCGGACATCCACACCGCGTAGCACCGCCAGACGCAGGGCAGCCGACACAGCTTCATCCGGGATGAAATACGGGCTGGTGATCCATACGCGTTCTTCGGCGGCATGGATGGCTTCGACGAAGAACAGCGAGCAGGTTTCCTGCGCATCCGCCGGACCGCTGGCGAGCAGCTGGCACAGCACGCCGTCTTCAGGAAAGGTTTCCGGCAAGCTCAAGGGCGGCAGCTCGCGAGTAGCCCAGAACCAGTCTTCGGCAAATGACTCCTGCAGGCAGGCAACCACCGGCCCGATGACTTCCACGTGGGTGTCTCGCCAGGGCGCGAGCGGCGGTTTGAGCCCCATGTATTCATCGCCGACGTTGTGTCCGCCCATATAGCCTTTCAGCCCATCCACGACCACGATCTTGCGGTGGTTGCGGAAGTTGATCTGGAAACGGTTGAGCCAGCCACCGTGGGTGGCGAACGCTTTGATCTGCACACCGCCAGCGCGCAGCTTGTCGATGTAGGCCGCGGGCAGGGCGTGGCTACCGATCCGGTCATAGAGCACAAAAATCGATACGCCTTCAGCGGCTTTTTCCAGCAGCAGGGTTTGCAGCTGCCTGCCGAGCGCGTCGTCATGGATGATGAAGAACTGGACCAGTATGGTTTGCCGGGCCGCACGAATAGCCTCGAGGATCGCTCCGAATGTTTCTTCGCCGTTGATCAACAGCCGGACCTTGTTATTGGCCAGCGCCGGCATGTTTCCGAGTTTGGGCATGGCCCGTAGCGACGTGTAGGCTTTCGAACGACGCGCCGCAACGGCTTCCTCGATCCAGGGGCGCCAGTTCAGGCTGCCGATGGCGACACGCATCTCCTGGTTGGCGTCACGTCGCGCCTTGATATAGGCATCGAACGAACTGCGGCCGAAGACCAGATACGGAATCAGGGTGAAATAGGGGATGAACAGCAGCGGCATCGCCCAGGCGATGGCGCCTTGCGAGGTGCGTACTGTCAGCAGCGCGTGAATGGCGGCACCGGTGCCCAACAGATGAATGAAACCCAGGACGTAACCGAAAAAATACGGGTCGTGATAATCCATGTGGAACAATGCTCCTCGGCTTTGCTGCCTAACAGACCACAGCTGAACCGGAATGTCGCTATTTTATTCCGGGTGCAACTGGGCAGCGGTTATGTCGTCTAAGGCTCATCTTCCGGCCGGTTGTCCCGGCCTTGTGTATCTGTCACTGCCGCTCAGGAATACTCAAATGAATAAACGTATGTTGGCGTGGTTTTTCTGTCTGGCGACGCCGCTGGCTCAGGCCCAGATGCTGCAACCTGGCTTGTGGGAACTGACTTCCAGCAACATGAAAGTGGACGGTCAGCAATTGCCCGACCTGCAACTGATGCTGGGCCAGCTGAAAAACCTGCCGCCAGAGCAGCAAGCCATGATGGAGCAGATGATGCAAAAGCAGGGCGTAACGCTGGGCGGCAAGGGGGTACGTGTTTGCCTGACGCCTGCGCAGGTGAAATCGGACGACATCCCGTTGACTGACCCCAAGTCGGGTTGCACGCAGAAAATCACTGCGCGTAACGGCAAGACCTGGAATTTTCAGTTCAGTTGCCCCAAGGCTCAGGGCACAGGACAGGCGCAATTCCTCAGTGATCGCGAGTTCACGACCAACGTCGTAGGCACGTTCAACGCCACTGGTCGGCAACAGAACGGCAGCATGGACACCCGTGCCGTCTGGCTGGGCGCGCAGTGCGGAACCGTTGCACCACGTACCTGAGTCAATTCATAGAGTTACGTTCCACGTGGAACATTCTTGAAAAATGGACGATTTATTGTCGTTCAGCAAGGGTGTTCCATGACTTAATCTTCATGAAGTGCTTCATATGTCATTCGTAACTGCATGTTATATTGTTACTAATGTCATGGATGAAACCTTCGTGAGCCGGGATGCTCGTTTTTGCGCTTGAGACATCCCATGCACAGACGCCAAATGCTGCTCAATATGCTCCTGGCCGGTGCGGCCCTGACCTTGCCACTGGGTGCTTACGCCACGCAAATCCGTAACGCACGCCTGTGGCGGACCAACGACAAGCTGCGTCTGGTCCTGGATCTCAGCGGACCTGTGCAATACAAGACCTTCACGCTCACTGCCCCGGATCGTCTGATCATCGACGTCAGCGGCTCGCGGCTGACCGGTGACTTCAGCCAGTTGGCGCTGGACAGGACGGTCATCACGTCCATTCGCTCCGGCCATTACGGTTCGGGCGATGACACACGCATCGTGCTCGACCTGACGGCTCCGGTGCAGCTGAACAGCTTTCTGCTCGGCCCGCAGGGTGATCAGGGCCATCGTCTTGTGCTGGACATGAGTTCCACAGTACGTGCGCCTGTGCAAATGGCCGAGCTACCGCCACCGGTGCCGGTCAAGGAGCCCGCCAAGGCACGTACCGGTGGGCGCGACATCATGGTCGTGGTCGATGCGGGTCATGGCGGCAAGGATCCTGGAGCGGTCGGCTCTCGTGGTGAGCGAGAGAAAGACGTCGTGCTGTCCATCGCCCAGTTGCTGGCCAAGCGTCTCAAACGCGAGAAAGGCTTCGACGTGCGTCTGGTACGTAACGATGACTTCTTCGTACCGCTGCGCAAGCGTGTCGAGTTCGCGCACAAGTCCAACGCCGACATGTTCATCTCGGTGCATGCCGATGCCGCGCCGCGCCTGACAGCGTCCGGCGCGTCGGTGTTTGCGTTGTCCGAAGGCGGCGCGACCTCTGCCACAGCGCGTTTCATGGCTCAGCGCGAGAATGGCGCGGACCTGCTGGGCGCAAGCTCGTTGCTCAACCTGAAAGACAAGGACCCGATGCTGGCCGGGGTGATTCTCGACATGTCGATGAACGCGACCATCGCCGCCAGCATGCAATTGGGCCACACCATTCTGGGCAGTCTGGAAGGCATCACCACATTGCATCAGAAGCGCGTGGAACAGGCCGGTTTTGCGGTACTCAAGTCGCCGGACGTGCCTTCGATTCTGGTCGAGACGGGCTTCATCTCCAATACGCGTGACAGCCAGCGTCTGGTCACGGCGCGTCATCAGCAAGCGGTCGCCGACGGATTGTTCGAAGGCCTGCAACGCTACTTCCAGCGCAACCCGCCCATGGATTCGCATATGGCCTGGGTGCAGGCGCAGAAGAAGGAACAGCAGGCCTGATCTGCATTACCTGCAGCCGTTCAGGCGGCTGCAGGTGATCTTGCTGCGCGTACCGTCCGAGCTTGAAACCCGTGTGATCGTCGTCCAGCCCACGCGCTGGATGGTGCCGATCCAGGCCTCGCCATCTGAAGCCAATCCCGTAAAGAACGTCAACTGGTCGTAGCGACTGTTGGTCTGCACCCAGTGGCGTTTATCCAGCACTTCATAGCCTCTCAACCAGGTTGTCTGCCCGGCTGTGGTGACGCTGTAGTGATTGCCTTGCGCATCACTGCACGCCAACACGGTGGCGCTGCGCGTGCACAGCGCAAGATCGGCGGCAGGCCGTGCACCGGCAGCCATTGCCTGTGTGCAGGCCAGAGCCAGTAATGCGATCAATCCTGCCGATAGCTGTTTCATGACGAACCCTTGAATGAGCGGTGTAGCTATTTTGTGTTGTTATACTATAACATTCGAGGATGATTAGAGCTGGCTGCCAGATGGATCAGTTGCAGCCAGTACGAACAGGGCTGAAGCCTTGCAGACTGGTTGGAGAGTCCTGATGTCGAACCGCTTACCCGTTACTGTGCTGTCCGGATTCCTCGGCGCTGGCAAGAGCACCTTACTCAATTACGTGCTGCGCAATCGTGAAAACCTGCGTGTGGCGGTCATCGTCAACGACATGAGCGAGATCAACATCGACGGCGGCGAAGTCCAGCGCGACGTCAGTCTGAACCGCGCCGAAGAAAAGCTTATCGAGATGAGCAACGGCTGCATCTGCTGCACCTTGCGCGAAGACCTGCTCGAGGAGGTCAGCCGCCTCGCTCAGGACGGGCGCTTCGATTATCTGCTGATCGAGTCCACCGGTATTTCCGAGCCATTGCCCGTGGCGGAAACCTTCACTTTTCGCGATGAGGCGGGCAAGAGCCTGACCGATCTGGCGCGTCTCGACACCATGGTAACGGTGGTCGACGGGGTGAATTTCCTGCTCGATTACGAAGCCGCCGACGGTCTGGACACGCGTGGTGAAACCCTGGGTGAAGACGATGACCGTTCGATTACCGACCTGCTGATCGAGCAGATCGAATTCGCCGACGTGATCCTGCTCAGCAAGATCGACCTGATCAGCTCCAGCGAGCGCGAAGAGCTGATGGCCATTCTGAAAAGCCTCAACGCTGACGCCGAAATCATTCCGATGGTGATGGGCGAGGTGCCGCTGGCGAAGATTCTCAACACCGGTCGTTTTGATTTCGAGCGTGCCTCTCAGGCTCCGGGCTGGCTCAAGGAACTGCGCGGCGAACACCTTCCGGAAACCGAGGAGTACGGCATCGCGTCCACGGCCTACCGGGCACGCCGACCGTTTCACCCGGAGCGATTCTTCGACTTCATCAACCGACCCTGGACCAACGGCAAGCTGCTGCGCTCCAAGGGCTTTTTCTGGCTGGCCAGCAAGTACAAGGACGCTGGCAGCTGGTCTCAGGCAGGCGGTTTGATGAGACACGGGTTTGCGGGCCGCTGGTGGCGTTTCGTCGCGCGAGAGAGCTGGCCTGAAGATCAGGAAAATGTTGCGTCCATCCTGGACAACTGGTCATCGGAGACTGGCGATTGCCGTCAGGAACTGGTGTTCATTGGCCAGAACATCGATTTTGACCAACTGACCGCTGAACTGGACGGCTGCCTGCTGACCGATGACGAGATGGCAGCAGGTTCCGAGCGCTGGCGCGCCCTGCGTGATCCGTTCGGTCCTTGGCACGAAGAGGTGGCTGCCTGATGCACGCTCATTTTCTGAAGTATCAACCGGCGATTCGGCAGGCCTGCGGGATTACGCCTGACGTATTGGGTGAAGTATTGGAAGACGGCGTCAACCTCGCCGTCTGGCAGCGTCGGTTACCGGCGCACATCGAAGACTTCGGCGCATTGCTCTTGTCGATGGGGCAGCCGCTGTCCGAGTCCTTGACCCTGGACGTGAAGGGCGGTGATCTGGAGCCGGATCTGCGTACGCTGGCGTCGGGCTACGCCGACCTGCAGGGGTATGACGGTTTCATCGCCGACGTCTCGTGGCTGGTCAGTGCCTACGCCTGCCTGCTGGGTGCCGACTGCGTGGGGCTGCGGTTGCGGGTGCTCGACAAGGCAATGTGTCCGCGCTTTCACGTCGATCACGTGCCTGTGCGTCTGATTACCACGTATGCCGGTTGTGGCAGTCAGTGGCTCAAGGAAGGTGATATTGATCGCAAGCAACTGGGTCGGGCGGAAGCCGAGCCGCTGGATGTCAGTGTCATCCAGCAGATCAATACCGCAGACGTGGCGCTGCTCAAGGGCGAGCGCTGGCGTGGAAACGAGGGTGCAGGTCTGGTGCATCGCTCGCCGGCACTTGAAGGCAACGAACGCAGGCTGATCCTTACGCTGGACTGGCTGGCCTAGCGTTGTTTACGGTGTGATCCACTGACCCTTGCTCTGGCCTTCGCAGAAAGGCTTGAGGTACAAGGCGTCACTGGCCACGCCGTAATAATGGATATGCTCGCGATAAGGCATGTTGGCGACCTGCGCATTACGGCAGACGCCGAACGCGCCGGTCGGGCATTCCTGCGAGTAGGCGACCTCGGTTTTCTGACCCGCCAGTTGCGGCTGGCAGAAGCTGTCGTGGAACAGGTTTGCCGGGATGTTGATATTCTCCTGACATACCTTTACATCAAGCCTCTCGGCCTGACTGTGCACCAGACACGCCTGCGCCCAGGTTTCACCTGAAGACAGTGCCAGCAGCATCAGTGCCAGACCGGCAGACAGCTTGATGGCTTGCAGGGTTACCTTTCCTTGCTCTTCAATCACGAACGCACTCTTAGAAATCATTGTCATGCTGCAGAACATTCCGACTCACGTCATCGGTGGCCCGCTGGGTGCCGGCAAGACCAGCCTGATCAGACAGTTGCTGGCCCAGAAGCCCTCCAGCGAGCGTTGGGCGGTGTTGATCAACGAATTCGGGCAGATTGGACTGGACGCCGCACTGTTGACCACGGCCGAGGATGGTATCGCACTTGGCGAAGTGGCTGGCGGCTGCCTGTGCTGTGTCAACGGCGTGCCTTTCCAGATCGGACTGGGTCGCCTGTTGCGCAAGGCCAGGCCTGATCGCCTGCTGATCGAGCCGTCCGGGCTGGGGCATCCTGCGCAACTCATGGCGCAGTTACGCGAGGCACCCTGGCTCGGCGTGCTTGATGTGCAGCCCAGTGTGATGGTGCTGGATGCGGCGGCGATGCATAACGGGCAGCCACTGGCCGAGACCCAGCAGGAGGCGTTGGTCATGGCGGGTTTACTGGTGATGAACAAATCCGAACAGTTGGAAGAGTCTTCCCGGCAGGCGCTGTCTGATGAGCTTGCTGGACATTCTCTGCTCTGGACGCGCTTTGGCGAACTTCCGCTAGATCGTCTACCCGGTTATTTACCGTCCACGCTTGTGGATAAAAGCAGTGTGGATAACCTGAACGTACCTCGCAGTATCGGCCAGTTACCCACTGTCTGGCCCGATCCCCGCGTGCCACTCTGTCTGAGCCATGGAGGAGGCGGCGGCTGGAGCATCGGCTGGCGCTGGCACCCGTCGCAACAATTCGATCTTCAGCGCGTGCTGCTCTGGCTTGAAAGCCTGAACTGGCAACGTGCGAAAATGGTTATCCACAGCGCTGGCGGCTGGTATTCAGGCAATGTTGCGCAAGGTGGGCGGCTGGCCTGGCAGCTCAGCGAATGGCGACAGGACTCGCGTCTGGAGTTGATCTTCTCGACACCTCAGGATGCGGAAGTGTTGCAGACGCAGATGATGGGATGCCTATTGGCAGCCACATGACGGGGAAGTGTCTGTGGCATGGCGCGGTCTTACAGCTGGCAGGAAACTGTGGGAGGCGGCTTGCCGGCGATGCAGTCAACGAGGTACGTCAGGAAAGCCGCGTCATCGTTCATCGCCGGCAAGCCGCCTCCCACGGTCCGGTGTTTGCTGCGCGCTAGCGCCAAGTCGACACGTGGTGGTGCTCCCACAAAAACAGCGCCTACTGCTTCCACTTCTGATGCGACTGACGCCATTCACTCATCTGGATGATTTCGGCGCTGGGCGGTGGCGTCTTGATTTCGAACGGGTAGGGCGCCAGTTCGATCTGGGCAGTGTGTGCACCGAACATGGTGATGGTGCCGGGATGACGCTGCTCACCGGTGACGGTGAATTCGAAGCCATAGACCCTGGCGAGCCGCTTGTGGCCCTGGGCATCACGTGCAAAGGTGAGGCGGCGCAGAGCCACGTTGCCATCCAGCAATTCGAGCTCGAGGCGGGCGCAGTGCTGTTTGACGCGTTCCAGCGCTTTCTCGCGCAGACCATGGGCGTGCCACCACCAGGCCGCAGCGCTTGCGAACAGCATCAGCACGAAAATGTTTCCCAGGGTCAGCATGACGGAGTGCTCCAGCAAAGGAGCCACCAGCTTAACTGTCCTGAGTGATTTACAGCCATACTGTGCGACTTATATTTCTCATTACTGCATTTGCATCGTGTTCAGGATATTCCCATGAAACGTACACCCCACTTGCTCGCTATCCAGTCCCATGTGGTCTTCGGCCACGCAGGCAATAGTGCGGCGGTGTTTCCGATGCAACGTATCGGTGTCAATGTCTGGCCGCTCAACACGGTTCAGTTCTCCAACCACACGCAGTACAAGCAGTGGACCGGCGAAGTGCTGGCCCCGCAGCAGATTCCGGCCCTGATCGACGGCATTGCCGCCATCGGCGAGCTGGGTAACTGCGATGCCGTGCTTTCCGGCTATCTGGGCAGCGCCGCGCAAGGGCGTGCCATCCTGACCGGTGTTGCACGCATCAAGGCGGCCAATCCCAAGGCACTGTATCTGTGTGATCCGGTGATGGGGCATCCCGAGAAAGGGTGCATCGTCCCGGCTGAAGTCAGCGACTTTCTGCTGGAAGAGGCCGCCGCCATGGCCGACTTCCTGTGCCCCAACCAGTTGGAGCTGGACAGCTTCTCGGGGCGCAAGCCTGAGTCGCTGCTCGATTGCCTGGGGATGGCCAAGGCGCTGCTGGCACGTGGCCCGAAAGCTGTAGTGGTCAAGCATCTGGATTACCCCGGCAAGGCGGCCGACGGCTTTGAAATGTTGCTGGTGACCGCCGAGGCCAGTTGGCACCTGCGACGTCCATTGCTGGCTTTCCCGCGTCAGCCGGTGGGTGTGGGTGATCTGACCTCGGGCCTGTTCCTGTCGCGCATCCTGCTGGGCGATAATCTGGTCGCAGCGTTCGAATTTACTGCATCCGCCGTGCACGAAGTGCTGCTGGAAACCCAGGCGTGCGGCAGTTACGAACTGGAATTGGTTCGTGCTCAGGACCGTATCGCTCATCCGCGGGTACGTTTCGAAGCGGTCAGGCTGTAACGGCCGACAAAGGCTGCGGCTCGGGCATCCCTGCCTGAGTCCGTTCGTTACAGCGCTTCTTCCTTGATTTCCTGGTAACGCTTTTCCAGTTCCTGACGGAGCTGGCGGCGTTGCTGCGCCTGGATGTAACGACGCTTGGCGTCAGGGCTTTCCGGTTCCAATGGCGGGACGCTGGCCGGTTTGCGGTTGTCGTCCACTGCCACCATGGTGAAGAAGCAGCTGTTGGAGTGGCGTACCGAGCGCTCGCGGATGTTTTCGGTCACCACTTTGATGCCGACCTCCATCGAGGTGTTGCCGGTGTAGTTCACCGATGCCAGGAAGGTCACCAGTTCGCCGACATGCACCGGCTCTCGGAAGATCACCTGGTCCACGGACAACGTGACCACATAGCGACCGGCATAGCGGCTTGCGCACGCGTAAGCCACTTCATCCAGGTACTTGAGTAACGTACCGCCGTGCACGTTGCCAGAGAAGTTGGCCATGTCCGGGGTCATCAATACAGTCATCGACAGCTGGGCGTTTCCGGGTTCCATAGCGTACTCACACGGTCAAGGTGGTCAAAGACGCCTATGCTGGCGCTCAAGGTGTAGTTATCGGGACGCTGGCCATTCACTGCCCGTCACGCGTCATTCCATCTGTTTCCATATATTGCACCGGCTTTTTGTCGAGGAGTGCAGTGTTAACCTTCAAAAACCCGTGGATCGGGTTTTTTCCTACGTTTGCGTCAGATTTGGATGACGAAATTTCGGCAGGTGGCGCGGCAAGCGCGTCCAGTACCGGTCAAGGAACTCATCACCCAAAGGAGCCACACCCCAATGCATGCCATCAATTTCATTCAGGACCTGGCAGTGATCATGCTGGTGGCAGGCGTGGTGACCATTCTATTCCACCGTCTGCGACAGCCCGTGGTGCTGGGCTATATCGTTGCGGGCTTCATCATCGGGCCGCACACACCGCCTTTCAGCCTGATCCACGATGAAGACACCATCAAGACCCTCGCCGAGCTGGGGGTGATCTTCCTGATGTTCTGCCTGGGCCTTGAGTTCAGTTTGCGCAAACTGTTCAAGGTCGGTGCCACGGCATTCATTGCCGCGTTTCTCGAAATCGCCCTGATGATCTGGATCGGCTACGAGATCGGCCAGTTCTTCGGCTGGAAAACCATGGACTCGCTGTTTCTGGGCGCGATTCTGGCAATCTCCTCGACCACCATCATCGTCAAGGCGCTCAACGACCTGAAGATGAAGAACGAGCGCTTTGCTCAGTTGATCTTCGGGGTGCTGATTGTCGAAGACATCCTCGGCATTGGCATCATTGCGCTGTTGTCCGGCATTGCGGTCAGCGGATCGGTCAGCTCCGGCGAGGTGTTCTCGACCGTCGGCAAGCTGTCACTGTTCATGATCGTCGCGCTGGTGATCGGCATTTTGCTGGTGCCGCGCGTGCTGGCCTACGTGGCCAGATTCGAAAGCAACGAAATGCTGCTGGTGACGGTGCTGGGCCTGTGTTTCGGTTTCTGCCTGCTGGTCGTCAAGCTGGAATACAGCATGGTGCTGGGCGCTTTCCTGATCGGTGCGATCATGGCCGAATCCAGGGAGCTGATAAAAATCGAGCGCCTGATCGAGCCCATCCGGGACATGTTCAGTGCGATTTTCTTTGTGGCCATCGGCCTGATGATCGACCCGAATATCCTGTTGGCCTACGCCTGGCCCATCGCCGTGATTACCGTTGCGGTGGTGCTGGGCAAGATGCTGTCCTGTGGGCTGGGCGCGTTTCTCGCCGGTAACGATGGCCGGACCTCGCTGCGGGTAGGCATGGGGCTGTCACAGATTGGCGAGTTTTCTTTCATCATCGCGGCATTGGGCATGACGCTGCAGGTGACCAGCGACTTCCTCTATCCAGTAGCGGTCGCCGTGTCGGCCATCACGACCCTGCTGACGCCGTACCTGATTCGTGGTGCCGATCCGCTGTCGAACAAGCTCGCCATGATGGTGCCCGGGCGCGTTGCTCGGGTGTTCAACATGTACGGTGAATGGCTGCGCAGTATCCAGCCACAGGGAGAAGGCGCGGTGCTGGCGCAGATAATCCGTCGCATCCTGCTGCAGGTCGGCGTGAATCTGGCGCTGGTGATGGCGATCTTCTTCAGCGGTGGGTATTTCGCCGAGCGCATTGGCGGCTACATAAGCGAATGGGTCGGGGATGTCAGCTATCAGAAGGCGTTGATCTGCGGTGCTGCGCTACTGCTGTCGTTGCCGTTCCTGATTGCGGCATATCGCAAGCTCAAGGCGCTGTCGATGCTGCTCGCAGAGATGGGCGTCAAACCGGAGATGGCGGGGCGTCATACCGTGCGGGTGCGCAAGGTCCTGGCCGAAGTCATTCCGTTGCTTTCGCTGGCGTTGATTTTCGTCATGCTGGCTGCGTTGTCAGCCAGTATTCTGCCCGCCAACGAACTGTTGCTGGTCATCACGCTGGTGGCAGCGCTTGTCGCTGCGCTGCTGTGGCGCTGGTTCATCCGGGTGCATACGCGCATGCAACTGGCGCTGATAGAGACATTGGGTAACAACAATCCTGAGTCATCCGGGCATTGAGCCCGGTGACACACATTCGGTAGGCATGGCTCTACGGGTATCAGCTTTCCAGCCAGACGTCCCGCGCCCAGTGCCAGACCGATTCCCAGCTTTCTTCGGTGACCAGTTCTTCTTCGGCGGACCACAACAGCACAGTGCCGTCTTCTTCGACGCAGTAGTAGTCGTCGCCGTCCTGGCAGATAGGAATCAGCTCGCGCGGTACACCATCATCCCAGGCGGTTGCGGCCACATCCGGCAGGTAGGTGTGCGACTGCGGGTCAGTGACCGTGACGGGCTCGAGGCTGCCGTACACCACGTCGCTGACCGTCAGGAGAAATTCCTTGAAGACGAACGGGATGTTGATGAACAGCTGTTCCTCGATTTCGACCAACAGGTCTTCATCGGGCAGTTCGAGCGGAACCGGAACCGGTTCGTTTGCTTCACGCAATTGTTCGATGACTTCTTCCACGACACGGATCCTCTTACTTGATGGCGCGGGTTATACAGTAGCGTAAAGCCTTTCTCAAAATAACTATCCGAACGGATAAACAAAAAACCCCGGACATGTCCGGGGTTCTGAACGCAATAACGGAATCTGGTTCAACCGTTCTGGCGAATTCCCGCGACCAGCCATGGCTGGTTGTCGCCTTGCGCACGTTCCATGTTCCAGCTTTCGCTGAACACTTCGCCCTGATCAAAGCGCGACGTTTTGGAAACGCCCGAGAAGGTCAGGGTCGCAATCGTCTTGTCGGCACGATCATCCACACCGTCCAGCTGGACGTTGAGGTTATCGATGTAAGTCGACTGGAAACCATCGCCCAGGTCCGCACGTTCCTTTTTCAGGAACTGGAGCATTTGCGGGGTAACGAACTCGGCAATCTTGTCCATCTCGTTGGCGTCCCAGTGCTGCTGCAGCGACTGGAAGTGGCTGCGAGCGGCTTCAAGGAAGCGTTCCTCGTTGAACCAGGCAGGCGCGTTGATCACCGGCGCTGCGGAAGCGGCCGGGCTGCTGCCGAAGATCGGGTTTTGCGCAGGCAGGCTGGCTTCGCGCTGATACGGCGCACCGGCACCGGCCATTTTCGGCTGTTGCTGCTGACGTCTGCGCGCAATGAAGCGGAAGATCAGGAAGGCGAGGAGGCCCACGATCAGAATGTCGAACAGTTGCAGGCCCTGGAAGCCGTCGCCCATGAACATGGCTGCCAGCAGGCCACCGGCAGCGATGCCGGCCAATGGACCCAGCCAGCGGGATGCGCCGCTGGCGGCAGGTGTCGGGCGACCGGCAGCGTTAGGGGCTGCGGCAGGCGTGGAAGGCGCAGTCTGGCGCGCCTGATGGGTCGGTGCCGAGCCCATGCTCTTGCCACCACCGAAACGCGCGGCGTTCACATCCAGGCTCAGAGTGAGCCCGATGCACAGCGCCATCGCGAAGCTAAGAAAACGTTGCATATGGGTATTCCCGTTTTGTGATTGCACGCGCGTCATGTTGCACAGCACATGGCTGCATGACCAGCACGTTAATGTTTCGGACTTTTACACAAACAGCGTAAGACATTTCTTTACGGCTTGTGGGGTTGGTCGTCTGCGCGTTCAGTTATACGCGTGTACAGCTGAATGAAAGCACAACCCGGATTGATGGTGGACTAAGTCCATGCTCCAAGTGGGCGTGTTGTCACGGAGATATGTGTCGCATTCCAGAGCGGACGCGGAGCGTCCTGAGCGGCGTTACCACGCTGGAGCGTGGGAGCGATCAGCGTGATCTCAAGCACACCGATCCTGCCCATGCTCCGCGTGGGCATGTAGCCCGTGACGCTCTGCGTCACCTTGAAGGGCGGACGCAGAACGCAGGGACAATCAGATCCGATTACAACGCCACCAGCTTCGCGTAGCCCATCATCAGCCACTTGCTGCCCTCGGCGAAGTTGACCTGCACGCGGGCCTGGGCGCCAGCACCCTCGAAGTTGAGGATCACGCCTTCGCCGAAGACGGCATGCTGCACGCGCTGGCCCAGGGTGAACTCGGTTTCCGGGATGCCTGTACCAGTGAACAGGCTGCTGTTATTGACCTTCTGCGTGCCGCCGAATGGTCGGCTCACGCTGTTGGACAAGCGCACTTCCTGAATCAGCGCGGGCGGGATTTCGCGTACGAAACGCGAGACCTTGTTGTAGGTCTCGCTGCCGTACAGGCGACGCGTCTCGGCGTAGGTCATGACCAGTTGCTGCATGGCGCGGGTAATGCCGACGTAAGCCAGACGGCGCTCCTCTTCAAGACGGCCGGGCTCTTCCAGGCTCATCTTGTGCGGGAACAATCCCTCTTCCATGCCCACCAGGAACACGTGCGGAAACTCCAGACCCTTGGCGCTGTGCAGCGTCATCAGCTGGATGCTTTCTTCGTGCTCCTGGGCCTGAGTGTCACCGGCTTCCAGCGACGCATGCCCGAGGAAGGCCGCCAGCGGGGTCAGGTCTTCTTCACTTTCGCTGTTCTCGAAAGCGCGCGCGGCGCTGACCAGTTCCTCAAGGTTTTCTACCCGGGCCTGGCCTTTCTCGCCTTTTTCCTGCTCGTGATAGGTGATCAGCCCGGACTGCTCGATGACGGTCTGGGTCATCAGGTGCAGCGGCATGTCCATGACCTTGGCCGACAGGTTCTCGATCAGCTCGATGAACCCGCCCAGCGCAGTCGCCGCACGGCCGGTCAGGCCTTTATTGGCGACCAGCAGGCGCATCGCTTCCCACATCGACACGTCGGCATGACGGGCATGTTCACGAATCGCTTCAACGGTCTTTTCACCGATGCCGCGCGCCGGAACGTTGATGACCCGCTCAAGCGCCGCGTCGTTGCCGCGACCTTCCAGCAAGCGCAGATACGCCATGGCGTTCTTGATCTCGGCGCGTTCGAAGAATCGCTGGCCGCCGTAGATACGGTATGGAATGCGTTCGCGCAGCAGGGCTTCTTCCAGCACCCGCGACTGGGCGTTGGAGCGGTAGAGAATGGCGATGTCGTTACGCGAGATACCGGTCTTGAGCACGCTCTCGATGGTCTCGACCACATAACGCGCTTCATCGTGTTCGTTGAAGGCGGCATACAGGCTGATCAGCTCGCCGTCGCCGACATCGGTCCACAGCTCTTTACCCAGGCGGCCGCTGTTGTTGACGATCAAGCCGTTGGCCGCTTTGAGGATGCTCGCCGTGGAGCGGTAGTTCTGCTCCAGACGGATGACTTCGGTATCCGGGAAGTCGGACGAATACTGGTGAATGTTCTCGATCTTCGCGCCGCGCCAGCCGTAGATGGACTGATCGTCGTCGCCGACCACCATCAGGCTGTCGCCACCCTGAGCCAACAGACGCAACCAGGCGTACTGCACGGCGTTGGTGTCCTGGAATTCGTCCACCAGCACGTGGCGGAAGCGGCGCTGATAGTGCGCCAGCAGACCGGGGTTGTCGCGCCACAGGTCGAGCGCGCGCAGCAGCAGTTCGGAGAAGTCGATCACGCCGGCACGTTGGCAGGCCGCCTCATAGGCTTCATAGATGCTGCGCATGGTGGTCAGGAACAGGTCGCCGCTGGCCTGAATGTGCTGCGGACGCAGCCCTTCGTCTTTCTGGCCATTGATGAACCACTGCGCCTGACGGGCAGGCCAGCGTTGCTCGTCCAGACCCAGCTCGCGGATCACGCGTTTGACCAGACGTTGCTGGTCGTCGCTGTCCAGAATCTGAAAGGTCTGCACCAGCCCGGCTTCCTGCCAGTGCGCCCGCAGCAGGCGGTGCGCCAGGCCGTGGAACGTTCCGACCCACATGCCTGCCGGGCTGATGCCCATCAGTTGCTCGATGCGATGGCGCATCTCGGCGGCGGCCTTGTTGGTGAACGTCACCGACAGGACCGAGTGCGGGGAGGCTTGCTCGACCTGCATCAGCCAGGCGATGCGATGCACCAGCACACGGGTTTTGCCGGAGCCAGCACCGGCCAGGACCAACTGACGACCCAGGGAGGCGGCTACGGCCTGACGCTGGGCATCGTTGAGGGAATTAAGAAGAAGAGAGAGATCATCGCGCATCGGCGCATTCTAGGGTGCTGCGTCATGGTGGGCAAACCATGCTTTGCGTGGGGCAATAAAAAATCGTTGGGGCTGACGACCGGTCGGTCGGTGCAGAGAGCGTTGCGCGCCGTGCCTTGAGCGAGGGCAGATCACTCAGGGCGGTGGCATATTGATATTTTTGTTTGGTCCGGCAGTTTGGTCTGCTCAAGGCCTTGTGTATGCTCCGCACACGCTCAGGGCCAAGACCCCTTTTGAACGCTCCTGACCGGGCGCATGCGGGGTCTGATCAACGATAAGAACGACGCCATGACATACCGTTTCAGCGCTGGCGAGGTCCTTGAAAACACTCGCCGCGACCTCTACCGGCAGTTCGCCGCGCCCTTGGCGCTCGAACGCACACGTCTTCTTTATCAGGGCTCACTGCTGCCGACACTGTTCATGTTTCTGAACGGTCTTGTCTGTGCCTGGCTGCTCTGGGGCGCCGAGCGCTATCTGCTGGTGTGGATCTGGCTGGGCTGGCTGTCTGCGCTGGTTTGCCTGCGGATCATTCAGGTCGCCGCGTTCGAAGCGGCCTCCAGAGAGCGTCAGGCGCAACCGGTCTGGCGCAGGATGTTTCTCATGGGGGCCTGTGTCAGTGGCCTGACCCTGGCCGCTGCCGCAGTGGTGCTGGTCCCGGTGGAAAACTTTGAACAGCAGGCCTGGGTGTTCGGCCTGATCGGCGCTGCGATCCTGTCTGCCAGCGTCGCCTACGCCGTCAGCATTTCCGCGTTTCTGGTGTTCAGCCTGTCTTGTTTGCTGCCCCCGATCCTGTACCTGTTCTGGGGTGGTGACATTCCGTTTCGCGGCTGGGGATGGCTCGGCCTGATTCTGTTGTTTGCCTTGAGCGTGGTGGCGTGGCAGGTCAATCGTCTGCTGGAGCGCAGCCTGTTGAGGCGCTTCCAGAATCAGGCCCTGATTGAGCACCTGCAGCAGGCGCAGGCGACCAGTGATGCGCTCAATACCGAGCTGGCTCATGAAATCGATCAGCGCTGCGAAGCCGAGCGCGGTCTGAGGGAGGCGCAGATCGGGCTGGAGGATCGCGTGGCCCAGCGCACGCTTGAACTGGAGGAAGCCAATCAGGCGTTGAGCAAGAGCCCGCCGCGTCTGGCGGCCACCGTGTTCGACGCCGCCAGCGAAGGCATAGTGATCTTCGATCCGGACTACTGCATCCTCACGGTGAATCAGGCCTTTAGCCGGGTCAGTGGGTATCAGCCGGAAGATGTGATCGGACGCCGAGTGACCGACATTGCCAGCAGCCGCGATGCGCGCCGTCACTTTCAAGCCATTCATCAATCTCTGGAACAGACCGGTCGATGGCAAGGCGAGCTGGTCGAAGCACGCAAGAACGGTGAGCTGTATCCGCAATGGCTGCAGTTGAACGTTGTGCTCGATAAGGCAGGGAAACTAAGCCACATTGTCGGCTTCTTCTCCGATCTTTCATCGCGCCGTGCGGCAGAGGAGCGCATGCGCTATCTGACGCATTTCGATGAGCTGACCGGGCTGGCCAACCGTTCGCTGTTCAACGAACGGCTGCGTGAGGCTCGCGAGCGTGTCCGGTCGGGAGGCAGAAGTCTGGCGTTGCTGCATATCAATCTCGACCGCTTCAAATTGCTCAACGAAAGTCTGGGTCATGAAATCGCTGATCAATTGCTCAGGCACGTTGCACGTCGCTTGAGTAGCGCCATGCCGGAAGCCGACACCATCGCCAGGCTTTCCGGTGATGAGTTCGCCGTACTGTTTGACGGCTACTCGAACCTGTCCAGCCTTGCCCGCGTAACCAATCGCCTGCTGGGCAAATTGCGCGTACCGCTGTCGGTGGCAGGTCACGAACTGGTGATCAGCGCATCGGTGGGCATCAGCCTGCTGTCGGACTCGGCCCGTGAGGTCTCGGCACTGGTGAGTCAGGCGAACATGGCGATGCAGCATGCCAAACATCTGGGCGGCAACAACTTTCAGTTTTTTACCCAGAGCCTGCAGGCCAGCACGCTCGAGCGCCTGCAGCTTGAAATTCAACTGCGCAGGGCTGTCGACGAACAGCAACTCCAGGTCTTCTATCAGCCCAAGCTGTGTCTCAGGACAGGGCGCCTGGATTCTGCCGAAGCCTTGGTGCGCTGGCACCATCCGCAGCGCGGCATGGTTGCGCCGGGTGAGTTCATCGGGCTTGCCGAGGAAACCGGGCTGATCAGTGCCATCGGCGAGTTCGTGCTGCGCAAGGCCTGTTGGCAGGCGTGTGAGTGGCAGCGCCAGGGCATGGCGCCGATCAGGGTGTCGGTCAATCTGTCAGTGCATCAGTTGCGTCAGGGAAAACTGGTGAGCCTGGTTCGCCAGGTGCTTGAGGAAACCGGACTGGCACCGCAATGGCTGGAACTGGAGCTGACCGAAAGCCAGTTGCTCGACAGCGTCGAACACATCATTGTGACCTTTCAACAGTTGCGCGACCTGGGCGTAAAACTGGCCATCGACGATTTCGGCACCGGCTACTCTTCATTGAGCTACCTGCGACGGTTTCCGGTGGACTACGTGAAAATCGACCGTGCATTCATCAGCGGGTTGGGCGATGGCACCGAAGACGCCGCCATCATTCAGGCGATTATCTCCATGGCCCACAGCCTGGGTTTGAAGGTGGTTGCCGAAGGCGTGGAAAACCAGAGCCAGCTGGAATTTCTCAGGAGCCATGGCTGTGATGAAGTGCAGGGTTATCTGATCAGTCGCCCGATCGAAGCGACTGCGATGGCTGGAATTCTGCTTCAATCATTTTAAGCCGACAGTCATAGGCGGGAAAATTTTGCGGATGTAGGATTATTCCCACATATTTTTATGATTTGCCCTTCTAAATGCAGCGCTAGACGTTTCACGTTCGTTTAACTGGGCGTCTCGCAGGTCATGTAGTATAACTACAAGAAAGCTACAACCCGCCCACCGCTTCATTATCGAGTCTGCCTTTTGAATCTGCTGCAACACATCGCCCAGTCACGTCATCTGCTGCGCAAATCGGAGCTCAAGGTAGCCGACCATGTGCTGCTCGACCCTGCGGCTGTGATGCACAGTTCCATGGCTGATCTTGCCCATAGCGTGGGCATCAGCGAGCCCACCATCGTGCGCTTCTGTCGCGCCATCGGTTGCACCGGGTTTCAGGATCTCAAGCTCAAACTGGCCCAGAGCCTCGCCGCAGGCGCCAGTTTCGGGCAGTTCGCGATTCACGAAGACGATTCGGTCGCCGACTACAGCCTGAAGATTTTCGACACCACCCTGCATACCCTGATGGAAGTGCGCGAGAATCTCGACCCCCATGCGCTGCAACTGGCAGTCACTGCCATGGCGGGTGCCAATCGTGTCGAGTTCTATGGCTTTGGTGCATCCGGTGCCGTAGCAGCCGATGCACAGCACAAGTTCTTCCGCCTGCTGTTGACGGCAGCGGCGTACTCCGACCCGCACATGCAGGCCATGTCGGCGGCGACGCTCAAGCCGACAGACGTTGCGGTGTGCATTTCCCAGTCGGGCCGCTCCAAGGACCTGCTGATCACGGCGAACATGGTGCGTGAAAGCGGTGCGACCCTGATTACCCTGTGCCCGAGTCAGACACCATTGGCCGAGTTGTCGTCGGTCAACCTGGCGATCGATGTTCACGAAGACACCGAGATCTATACCCCGCTGACCTCGCGCATCGCGCATCTGGTGGTGATCGATGTGCTGGCGATGGGTGTTGCCATGGCGCGTGGCCCGAGCCTGGTCAATCACCTCAAGAGCGTGAAGCGCAGCTTGCGCAGCCTGCGTCTGTCGCCGAAATCGATCAAGCCTCACGAAGACTGACAGCGTTCGCCGTCAGTAGCAGGCAGCAACTGAAACGCCCGCCAGAGACCTTGAGGTCACTGGCGGGCGTTTTCATTCGAGAGCGTGTTGCGCGTCGATCAGTGCGTAACTTCTACATCATCAATGCATACCAGCAACTGATCGTTGTGATGAACGCGAACAGTGGTAATGGTTGCGTCGCTTGGCTGGGTGTATGTAACTCGCGCCTCGCCCAGAACCTGCAGGCCGAAGCCTTCTTTGCTGTAGCTCAGTTCCAGATTCAACTGGCCCGCTGCACTCGGTTTGCCACTAAGGGCCAGCGTGGGAATATCGTTGCTGGCACTGGTGGGTACGATGCCGGTTACTGTAAAGGTATTTACACCTGGCATCCGGTCATCGCGTGCACGCCAGTTCTTGTTGTCGATAGTCATTTTTCAGCTCCTTGCTGTAGAGGGTCTCACCGGCCGGTTGCCGGTGATTTGCGTCCTGCAGGGCCAGTGTCTGCCGATCGGTCTCTCGAACTGGAATACATATGTATATTTTTCGGCCAATGGCCCTGAAAAATGTAACGGCCCTGTCATGTCTTCGCCGCGTCTTCGTAACAGCAAGGTGTGAAGATGCTGTTCCACGAAACGTATTGGGAGACAGGACATGGCTCGGCACTACGACGATTTACCCAACAGCACCGTGAAAACCCGCCGTCAGCAGGAAGATCAGCGTCGCATGGAATTTCGTCGCGCTATCGAGAGCTACTGTGAAGCGCGCCAGCTCAATCAGGACCTGTCTGATTATCTGGATGGCGTGACCGGTACCGTCTGGCAGACCCTCACGCCGTCCGAGGACGGCCGTCGAAACGTTCGACAAGCTGGCTGATCTGCGCACGTTCACTGCGAATGAATGCCAGAAAGGCGTGGGCTACCGGAGACAGGCGTTTGTCTCTGCCCTGAACCACGCACCAGCTTCGATACAGCGGCAACTCCGCCACGGGCAGCTCCACGAGCGCGCCGGTGGCGAGTTCCTGACACACCGCATGGCGTGTCAGCATTGCCAGTCCCAGCCCCGCCACCACGCATTCGCGCTGGGCCTCGCTTGAAGACACTTCCGACGTCTGCGTGAAGTGCACACGCTTCTCCTTGAAATACTCCTCGCAGGCCCGACGTGTGCCTGATCCAGGCTCGCGGGTCAGCAGCGGCCAGGGTTCCAGATCCCGCAGGTTCAGGGATGTGTGACTGCACAGCGGATGATCCGGTGGCGCCACGGCAACGATGGGGTTGTTGAGGAACGGCAGAAACTCCAGCCCCATGTCCTGCGGCACCATTGACATGATCACCAGATCATCACGGTTGTCCGAGAGTCTTCTGATCACCAGCGCCCGGTTCACCACGGTCAGGTTGAGACTGACTTCCGGGTAATGGCGTTTGAAAGCGGCAAACAGGTGCGGGACGAAATACTTGCAACTGGACTCGATGGCCAGCTTCAACTGACCTTGCAGCGAACCCTGCATGTCCGAGAGCTGCATATCGAGGTTTTCCAGGCGCCCGAAAATATCCTTGCTGGCGGCCTGCAGTGCTTCGGCGGCCTCGGTGAGGTAAAGCTTCTTGCCGACGTACTCGAACAAAGGCTGGCCGACCAGCTCCTCAAGCTGACGAATCTGCAGGCTGACTGCAGGCTGAGTCAGCGCCATTTCCTCAGCCGCGCGGCTGTAGGAGCGCAGGTCGCACACCTCATTGAAAATACGCAGCTGACGTAATGTCATACGCATCAATGACTTACGCATTCTTATAGATTCCTGTCACCGGTCAAGGTGATGACTATAAGCTTTTGCTTATGGCTGACCCAATTTTTACTCATTTTTATTAATTCTCGATCAGGCATAGGGTGTCCCTGCGGCATTCAGTCACATGCTTCGTTACAAAAAGCAGCCAGGACGTTGGTCCTTAAGGTCGAGGAAACGCCAGTGATAACAAAAATACTGATTGCCAACCGGGGAGAGATTGCCGTCCGTATCGTGCGCGCCTGTGCCGAGATGGGCATTCGCTCGGTGGCGATCTTTTCCGACGCCGATCGCCATGCCCTGCATGTCAAACGCGCCGACGAAGCCTATAGCATTGGCGCCGAACCGCTTGCGGGTTATCTCAATCCGCGCAAGCTGGTCAATCTCGCTGTGGAAACCGGTTGTGATGCATTGCATCCCGGTTATGGTTTTCTCTCGGAAAACGCCGAACTGGCAGACATCTGCGCCGAACGCGGGATCAAATTCATCGGTCCTTCCGCTGAGGTCATCCGCCGTATGGGTGACAAGACCGAAGCGCGCCGCAGCATGATCAAGGCAGGTGTGCCGGTGACGCCGGGTACCGAAGGCAATGTGGCCGACATCCATGAGGCGCTGATCGAAGGGGATCGCATCGGTTACCCGGTGATGCTCAAGGCGACTTCCGGCGGCGGTGGACGGGGCATCCGGCGCTGCAACAGCCGTGAAGAACTGGAGCAGGCTTTTCCCCGAGTCATCTCGGAAGCGACCAAGGCCTTCGGTTCGGCCGAGGTATTCCTGGAAAAATGCATCGTCAATCCCAAGCACATCGAAGCGCAGATTCTGGGTGACAGCTTTGGCAACGTCGTGCATCTGTTCGAGCGCGACTGCTCGATTCAGCGCCGCAACCAGAAACTGATCGAAATCGCTCCGAGCCCGCAACTGACGCCGGAACAGCGCGCTTACATTGGCGATCTGTCGGTGCGCGCGGCCAAGGCGGTGGGTTACGAGAATGCAGGCACCGTGGAGTTCCTGCTCGCCGATGGCGAAGTGTACTTCATGGAAATGAACACCCGCGTTCAGGTGGAGCACACCATCACCGAGGAAATCACCGGTATCGACATTGTCCGCGAGCAGATTCGTATCGCGTCCGGCCAGCCGTTGTCAGTCAAGCAGGAAGACATTATCCATCGCGGCTTCGCGTTGCAGTTCCGCATCAACGCCGAAGACCCCAAGAACAACTTCCTGCCCAGCTTCGGCAAGATCACTCGCTATTACGCACCCGGTGGCCCTGGTGTGCGCACCGACACGGCGATCTACACCGGCTACACCATTCCGCCGTTCTACGACTCGATGTGTCTGAAGCTGATCGTCTGGGCGCTGACCTGGGAAGAGGCAATGGACCGCGGCCTGCGTGCCCTGGACGACATGCGCCTGCAAGGGGTGAAAACCACGGCTGCCTATTACCAGGAAATCCTGCGTAACCCTGAATTCCGCAGTGGTGAGTTCAACACCAGCTTTGTCGAAAGCCACCCTGAACTGACCAACTACTCGATCAAGCGCAAACCCGAAGAGCTGGCTCTGGCCATCGCTGCCGCCATTGCCGCCCACGCAGGCCTGTAAGGAATACACCCATGTCCAAGAAGATCTTCGTTACCGACACCATCCTGCGTGATGCTCACCAATCGTTGCTGGCCACACGCATGCGCACCGAAGACATGCTGCCGATCTGCGAAAAGCTCGACAAGGTCGGCTACTGGTCGCTGGAAGTCTGGGGCGGCGCGACCTTCGATGCCTGCGTGCGCTTTCTGAAGGAAGACCCGTGGGAGCGCCTGCGTCAGCTGCGTGCGGCGCTGCCCAATACCCGCCTGCAAATGCTGCTGCGCGGTCAGAACCTGCTGGGCTACCGGCATTACAGCGATGATGTGGTCAGGGCCTTTGTCGCGAAGGCGGCCGTCAATGGCATCGACGTGTTCCGCATTTTCGATGCCATGAACGATGTGCGTAATCTGCGCGTAGCCATTGAGGCGGTGAAGGCGGCGGGCAAGCATGCGCAAGGCACCATCGCCTACACCACCAGCCCGGTTCACACCATTGATGCGTTCGTGGCGCAGGCCCGGCAGATGGAAGCCATGGGCTGCGATTCGGTCGCCATCAAGGACATGGCCGGTCTGCTGACGCCTTTCGCCACCGGCGAGCTGGTCCGTGCGCTGAAGGCCGAGCAGTCGCTGCCGGTGTTCATTCACTCCCATGACACAGCCGGTCTGGCTGCCATGTGTCAGCTCAAGGCCGTCGAAAACGGCGCGGATCACATCGACACCGCCATCTCCAGCTTCGCCTGGGGCACCAGTCATCCGGGTACTGAATCCATGGTCGCGGCGCTCAAGGGCAGCGAGTTCGACACCGGGCTGGATCTGGAACTGCTGCAGGACATCGGTCTGTACTTCTACGCCGTGCGCAAAAAGTACCACCAGTTCGAAAGCGAATTTACCGCTGTCGATACCCGCGTGCAGGTCAATCAGGTGCCGGGCGGGATGATTTCCAACCTGGCCAACCAGCTCAAGGAGCAGGGGGCGCTCAACCGCATGAACGAAGTGCTGGCTGAAATCCCGCGAGTACGGAAGGACCTGGGCTATCCGCCGCTGGTCACGCCGACCTCGCAGATCGTCGGTACCCAAGCGTTCTTCAACGTGCTGGCGGGTGAGCGCTACAAGACCATCACCAATGAAGTGAAGCTTTACCTGCAGGGTGGCTACGGCAAGGCGCCGGGTCAGGTGGACGAGAAGCTGCGTCGTCAGGCCATCGGCAACGAAGAGTTGATCGACGTGCGCCCGGCTGATCTGCTCAAGCCGGAGATGACCAAGCTGCGGGCTGACATCGGCGCGCTGGCCAAATCCGAAGAGGATGTACTGACGTTTGCCATGTTCCCGGACATCGGTCGCAAATTCCTCGAAGAGCGTGCGGCCGGAACGCTGACACCTGAGGTGCTGTTGCCGATCCCTGAAGCGGGCAGCGTTGCCCGTGCAGGCGGAGAGGGCGTGCCGACCGAATTCGTGATCGATGTGCACGGCGAAACCTATCGTGTGGACATCACCGGTGTGGGCGTCAAGGCCGAGGGCAAGCGCCACTTCTATTTGTCGATTGACGGCATGCCGGAAGAGGTGGTGTTCGAACCGCTCAACGAATTCGTCAGTGGCGGCGCCAGCAAGCGTAAACAGGCACATGCGCCGGGCGACGTCAGCACCACCATGCCGGGCAACATCGTCGACGTGCTGGTCAAGGAAGGCGACATGGTCAAGGTCGGCCAGGCCGTACTGATCACCGAAGCCATGAAGATGGAAACCGAAGTTCAGGCTTCCATCGCCGGCAAGGTCGTGGCCATCCACGTTACCAAGGGCGACCGCGTGAATCCGGGCGAAGTCCTGATCGAAATCGAAGGCTGATCGGGCAGAGAGCCGATCCGACAGCTGAACCGTTTACCTCTGGGGGAGCCTTCGTGGCTCCCTTTTTTTATTCGTACAGCCGGGATGTATGCCCACGCGGAGCACTCATCGTTATACACAAATCCGCCTCAACACTGATCGTGCCCATCGCTCCGCGTGGGCATGCATCCCGTGACGCTCCGCGTCACAAATGGCACAGACTGCGGATTCAGTGAGCCGAGCGCATGACGTGGGTAACGCTGGAGCTTGGCCACGCATCTGCGCCACATTCAAGTGCGGACGCGGAGCGTCCTGAGCGGCATTCCCACGCGGAGCGTAGGAACGATCAGCGTGATCTCAAGCACGCCGATCATGCCCATGCTTGTGCTCAGCGTTATACCCGAGTCTTGTTGCGACCACGGGGTATGCATTCAGTCAGACACTTTCGTTTTGGCCCCGTTTTGCGCGTCTTTCGGACTTGTGTATAACGATGAGCGCTCTGCGTGGTAATGCCGCTCAGGACGCTCCGCGTCCGACCCGGACCCGCACGCTGAAACCTACTGCCGAAACGCTTCCAGCCCTTTGATCTGCGCGCCCTCCTTGAAGTTATCCACAGCCAGCCAGCTTTCGAATGCAGTCCGCAGGGCGGGCCATTCGCTGTCGAGGATTGAATACCATGCGGTGTCTCTGTTCAGACCCTTGACCACCATGTGCTGGCGGAAGGTGCCTTCGTAGCTGAAACCGAAGCGGTCGGCGGCGCGTTTGGAGCGGGCGTTGTTGGCGTTGCATTTCCATTCCAGGCGGCGGTTGCCCAGTCGAAAGGCTTCCCTGGCCAGCAGGTAGATCGCCTCGGTGCCCTTGGGCGTGCGCTGCATGGCGGCGCTGAAGGTCACGTGTCCGATCTCGATCCTGCCATGTACCGCGAAGATCGACAGAAAGCTGATCACGCCTTCAGCCTTGCCGGTCTGCTGATTGATCACGGCATAGAACCACGGATCCGTCGCCACCTGATGCCCGGCCAGCCAGGCGTCGAACGCGCTGCGCTCGTTGAACGGCCCGTAGGGCAGGTAGTCCCACAGCTTCGGGTCGGCAGTCGGTCCCTGGAGCACTGACCACAAGTCATCCGCATGCCGGGCTGTCTCCAGCTTTTCCAGGCGAATGAAACGACCATTCAGGGTCTGCGGGCCGGGCAATGTCGCGGTTTGCCAATCCAGTGGAGTCTCGGACATCGATTGCTTCCTTCAAAGAGCCTTGCGAAATTGAATGTAGCCCGCGCGATCAGCGATGCGTTCATACAGCTGAATGGCCGTGGCGTTGGTTTCGTGGGTCAGCCAGTGAACCTTGTCACAGTCGTCGGCCTTGGCGGTCACGTAGACATGCTCGATCAACTGCCTGCCGATCCCGGTGCCGCGCTGTTCCGGCGCAACAATCAGGTCCTGCAGGTAGCAGGCGTTCCTGATGCTCCAGTTGGAGCGATGGTAGATAAAGTTCACCATGCCCACCGCTTTGCCGTCCACCCACGCCAGGGCCGAGTGCGTCGGCTCCTGCGGGTCGAGCAGGCGCTGCCAGGTCACATCGCTGACGCCTTCGGCCAGTTCGGTCTTGTAAAAGCGCAGATAGGCCTGCCACAGCGGCAGCCATGCGTGGTGGTCGTCAGCAGTCACGGGGCGAATCTGGATGTCGCTCATCAAACGTTCTCCTGGGTACTCATCAAGCGGGCGAGTTGCTGTTCGTTGATTTTCGGGCTGGCGGCAAGACCGTCGCGGACCCCGGCGATGTCCGGGGCGCTGCGGTTCTGGCTGAGTTTGCGTTTGCCTTCCAGTCGCTGGACGGGCAGGGCGAAGCCGACAATGGCTCCCAGCATTTTCGCAATGTACTCGGCGGGGGCATCATCGATGGACCAGGGTTGTGCCCGATCAGATTCGTGTCTGGTCGTCAGCTCATCCAGAAGCTGACGCAGCCGTGGCGCGTCGGTAAAGGTTTCGGCCTTGCCGTAGGCGTGAACCGCAAGGTAGTTCCAGGTAGGCACGACCTGACCATGCTCGGCTTTGCTCGGGTAATACGACGGGCTGACATAAGCGTCCTCGCCGGGAAAGATCACCAGCGTTTCGGCGCAGGTCTCCAGCTGCCGCCACTGTGGATTGCCCCTGGCCAGATGGCCGTAAAGCGTTCCGTTGGGACCCTGGTCCTCGCGCAGCAGGAGGGGCAAGTGTGATGCCTGCATGCCGTCTTCGTTCCAGGTGACCAGAATCGCCAGGCGGGTCTGGTTCATCTGCTCATGGAGTCTGGATGTTTCGTTGTCTCGGAATGCTACGGGTGTGTACATGGCGGTACTCCTTGGCCGATGAACAGATCCTAGGCAAGGCATTGGTCTGTTGTAAGATCCATTTTCAATAGATTTCATAGAGCCAATCCGATGACGTCCGATGCTCCTGCATTTCCTTCCACGTTGACCGGCATCAGGCTGGACAGGCGTCAGGGCTTGAGCAAACAGCTGTATCGTGAGCTGCGCCAGCAGATACTGGACGCTCGATTGACCAGCGGAACGCGCCTGCCCGCCAGTCGCGAACTCGCGGACCTGCTGGCCATTTCCCGCAACAGCGTGATGCGCGCCTACGACCAGTTGTATGCCGAAGGTTTCACGGAAACCCGTGTGGGGGATGGAACCTATGTCACGCATTTGCCGGACCGCGCCAGTGCGTCCGATCAGGCTTGTAAAAGAAAACTATCCACCAACTTGTCCACAGGTTTGTCTACACCTTTGTCCACAGGCTTATCCACAGTTTTGCAGCAAGCAGCGGATAACATGGACGGTGAAGTTATCCACAGCTCTGCGCTTGATCGGATTAAAACTCACCATCTTCCAGCCCCTTCAGAGCAGCGGCCCAAGGCTTTTCGTGTCGGGGTACCCGCCTTCGATCTGTTTCCTTTCGCCTTGTGGGGCAAGCTCTACGCGGCTTTCTGGCGTCGTCCGGACCCTGCCTCGCTGGGTTATGGCGCCGCAGCCGGAGAACCGAGGCTGCGGGAGCTGATCGCCGCGTATTTGCGTTCATCGCGCGGGCTGCAATGTACCGCTGAGCAAATTGTGATCACCAGTGGCGCCCAACACGCCATCAGCCTTTGTGCACAGCTGCTGATAGAGCCGGGCGAGAGCGTTGCGGTCGAAAATCCGGGCTATCGTGCAGCCGCTCATGCATTCGCAGTCGCCGGTGCCCGACTGACAGGTGTAGCCGTCGACGAGGAAGGGATGCGCTGCGCCGATCTCGCCCGGGCCGGTTGTAAATTGGCTTACGTCACCCCATCTCACCAATACCCGACCGGTGTGGTCATGAGCCTGGCCAGACGCCTTGAACTGCTGGCCTGGGCCGAGAAGAACCAGAGCTGGATTGTCGAGGACGACTACGATGGCGAATACCGTTACAGCGGTGCGCCATTGGCACCCTTGGCCGCGCTGGATCGCAGCGGGCGAGTGCTGTACATCGGCACCTTTGGCAAAATTGTCTTCCCGGCCCTGCGGCTGGGTTATCTGGTGCTGCCGCAGGAACTGGTTCGGCCCTTCAGCCAGCGCAAGGCTGTGGACATGCGCCACACCGAAGTCAGCACCCAGTCGGTGATGGCACAGTTCATCGCCCTGGGGCACTTCCAGCGCCACATCCGGCGTATGCGTCGTGCCGCGCTGAGTCGGCGCAACGCGTTGCTCGCCGGTTGGCCCACCGATCTTGCAGGATGTGCGGCGATGCCCAGCGTGGCGGCGGGGCTGCATGTGATGGTCAAGGTCGACAGCGTGGCACGCGAGCAGGAGCTGGTGGAAAAGGCGTCCAGCGTCGGCGTGGAGGTCAATGCCCTGAGCAGCTACTGGCTGCCGGATTCGACCGAACCCATGGATGAGCGGGCCGGGCTGGTGCTGGGTTTTGCCGCCGTGCCCGAGGCGCAGATCAGCGATGCGCTGGACAGGCTGCGCAAGGTCTGGTCCGAGTAAGCCTGTGGCACACGTATAATCGTTTCTTTCTGCTACTTGTCGTCGAGAGACCTATGAACACTTCCACTTCTGCAACACCCGGCCGTGCTTACGGCGCGCCGCTGGCGGCGTTGTTTCTGTTATTGATGGGCGCGCAGTTTCTGCTGCTCAGCGTCGGCGCCCATCAGGTCCTGCTATGGATCGTCGGCGCGGCGCTGGGCGTCACCCTGTATCACGCCGCGTTTGGTTTCACGTCGGCCTGGCGAGTGTTCATTCGTGAGCGACGCGGTGCCGGCCTGCGTGCACAAATGGTGATGCTGGCCGTTGCTGTGGTGCTGTTTTTCCCGGCGCTCGGCGCTGGCACACTGTTCGGACAACCGGTCACGGGCCTGGTCGCGCCGGTCGGCGTTTCGGTGGTAGTCGGTGCGTTCATTTTCGGTATCGGCATGCAACTGGGCGGCGGCTGTGCCTCCGGAACTCTGTTCACGGCAGGCGGCGGCAACGCGCGAATGCTAGTGACCCTGCTGTTCTTCATTCTCGGTTCGCTGATCGCCACTCACCACGTCGATTGGTGGTTCGCGCTGCCGTCGTTCCCGGCCACTTCGCTGGTCAAGAGCTTTGGCGTGATCCCGGCGCTGATCGGCAACCTGGCCCTGTTCGCCCTGATTGCCTTTGTCACGGTGCGCCTTGAAAAACGTCGTCATGGCGAACTCGAAGCGCCTGTCACCAGCGAGCACACAGGTCTTCGACGACTGCTGCGCGGCCCATGGGTATTGGTCTGGGGTGCTGTGGCACTGGCCATTCTCAACTACGCCACGCTGGCGCTGGCGGGTCGGCCGTGGGGCATCACCTCAGCGTTCGCGCTTTGGGGCGCGAAGGTCGCGAGCGGGCTGGGCGTCGATGTCGGCAGTTGGGTGTTCTGGCAAAGCGCGGCGAATGCCAAGGCACTGGCCGCGCCGGTCTGGGAAGACGTCACCAGCGTAATGGACATCGGCATCATGCTCGGCGCGTTGCTCGCCGCAGGCCTGGCCGGACGTTTCGCGCCGAACCTCAATATCCCGACCCGTTCGATCGTGGCTGCGGTAATCGGTGGCCTGCTGCTCGGCTACGGCTCTCGTCTGGCTTATGGCTGCAATATCGGGGCGTATTTCAGCGGCATCGCGTCCGGCAGCCTGCACGGCTGGCTGTGGCTGGTTGCGGCTTATGCCGGGAACGTCATCGGTGTCCGGTTACGTCCGATTTTCTTTGCCGGTGAGCGTCCGCAAGTAGCGTTGAGCGGCTGCTGAAAAAGTGTGAACCCCTGAGATAAAGCGGGCCGTTTGCGAACCATCTCCCGGAATGGCATTCAAAGGCCATGCAGTAGCGAGGATGTCCGAATGCGGTCTCGCTTATTTATCGATGGGGTAGGCCTTTGCAGCAGACGATCATGGGAAAATTCCGATTTCTCGGCAAGACAATCGGTTATGTGGGCTGGTCGTTGTTCTGGCTGCTGATTTGGGACGTGATTGTCACGGTCGATTTCATGCTGTACCTGGAACGCAAGATCACCTTGCCGTCCATGCCGTTGACCCTGCTGGGTTCGGCGCTGGTGGTGCTGACCAGCTTCCGTAATTCCAGCGCCTACAACCGCTGGTGGGAAGCCCGTACCTTGTGGGGCGCGCTGGTCAACAGCTCGCGCAGCTTCGCCCGTCAGGTGCTGACGCTGGTCGAAGACGACGAGGGCGGCATCAATCCCGTGAAGGCCACATTGCTGCGCCGTCACGTCGCCTACGTCAAATGCCTGTCTGCTCACCTCAAGGGCGGGCATTGTGGTGATGAGGTCCAGGCCCTGATCCCGCGTGAAGAGTTCGAGCGTCGGTTCGACACCAACAACTTCCCCAACGACCTGCTTAATACCTCGGCGGCGCTGCTGGCCAAGGAATACCAGTCCGGCCGACTGGACAGCATCCGTCTGGCCCGTCTCGAGTCGACGATTGTGGACATCTCCAACTGCCAGGGCGGCATGGAGCGCATCGCCAATACGCCGCTGCCCTATCCGTACGTGGCGTTTCCAAGGCTGTTCATCACTCTGTTCTGTCTGATCGTACCGATCGGCCTGGTCGAAACCCTCGGCTGGTTCACGCCGCTGGCGTCCACTGTGGTGGGCTTCATGCTATTGGCAATCGAAAAGATCGGCACCGACCTGCAGAGCCCGTTCAAGGCCAGCGAGCACGAGATCCAGATGACGGCGCTGTGCGCAAATATCGAGCGAAATCTCGACTCGATGCTTCGTGGCGCGCAGGAGGAAAGCAAGGTTTCCTGAGGGAAGGGGTATTGCGATATTCCGGTTGACTCAGGCCAGTCCTGAGTCACCGAAACCTTTCAAATGCTCAGCGCAGCTCGCCACACAGATCCAGCTCGACCAGCCGTCGGACTTCTTCAGTCGTCAGGTCTGCGCCAAGCAGGGCATGCAGTTTGCCAAGTGCGGCCTCACGCGTCATGCCGCCGCCGGACAGTACACCGGCACCACGCAGGCGGCTTCCCGCTTCGTAGACATCCAGTTCCACGCCGCCTTCATGGCACTGTGTGATTGCAACGACGCAGACGCCACGGGCACGGGCGTCTTCCAGGCTGGCGATGAACTGTGGATCGTCACTCGGGCCGGTGCCGTTGCCGAAGCATTCCAGTACCAGACCCTGAATGCCGCTGTCGATCAGGCCATTCAGTTGAGCGGCACCGATACCGGGGAACAGCGGCAACACCGCCACGCTGGCCATTGTCCTGGGCTGACGGTAGTCGAGTGCGTCAGGCAGGGAAACGGCAGCATGACCGCCACGCGAGCGCTGCAACGGCGCGAACGGGTTGCGCCCGAAGCTGCGGATCTTGGCGCAACGGGTCGGGTCCATCAGCTCGCCATGGAAATACAGGTGAACACCCGACGCGAGCCCGTTACCGAGCGCGAGCAGGGCACCGTTCACGTTTTCCCAGGCATCGCTGTCCGGCACACCGGCAGGCAGCATGGAGCCGGTGAACACCACAGGAGCATCGAGCCCCAGCAACTGGAAACCCAGCGCCGCTGCGCTGTAGGCCAGAGTGTCGGTGCCATGCAGCACCAGCACGGCGTCACAACCCTGCACATCGACCGCTTCGATCACCGCTTCACGCAGACGCAACCAGTAGGCTGGCGTCATGTTGGCGCTGTCGATCAGTGGCGACATCTCGCGAAAGCGCCACTGCGGTACGACCAGTTCGGGGAGTTCGGCCAGTTGCCCGACCATTCGGGCTTCGAAGCCCGACGCCGGGGCCAGGCCATTGGCGCTGGCTTGCATGCCGATGGTGCCGCCAGTGTAAAGAACCATCACTCGCTGAGCGGGTTGATGTGCTTCATGAGTCATGATTCTTCTCCTTATGGCGTTGTGTGCTTAGCGTGCTTCTGGAGCAGGCTTGCCTGCCACTTCAGCATCATGAACCGGCGTCTGCGACGGGTTGGCTGGCCATGCAGTGCGGTCCAGATCCAGATCAGGGAATTTGCTGGAATCGAACACCGGCGTTTTGATGCCTGCGCGACGCTGGGCATCGTAGTCGCCCAGAATACGCTTCACGATCTTGAACAGCATCGCCAGTGCAATCAGGTTGACGAAGGCCAGCATGGTCATGGTGATGTCGGCGAAGGCCAGCACATCTTTCAGATCGACCACCGCGCCCCACAGAATCAGCACCAGTACGGCGATGCGGTAGCCGATGATCGCGTTCTTCTTCTCACCGAACAGGAAACGCAGGCTGTTTTCGCCCAGATAGTAGTTGTAGAGGATCGAGGTGAATACGAACAGCGCCAGTGCCACGCTGATGAAGATGCGGCCCCAGTCACCGACCACTGCGGCCAGCGAGTTCTGTGCGAGCACGATACCGTTGCCGTCGTAGCCAACGTCATAGATACCGGACAGCAGAATCAGCAGGGCGGTGCAGGTGCAGATCACAAAGGTGTCGAGGAACACGCTGAATGCCTGAACCACGCCTTGGGCAACCGGGTGCTCGACCTGAGCGACCGCAGCCACGTTTGGAGCGCTGCCCAGACCGGCTTCGTTGGCAAACACGCCACGCTTGACGCCCATGACGATTGCGCTGCCGACCAGACCGCCGAACACCGGGTCAAGACCGAAGGCGCTGCGCACGATGGTCATCAGCATGGCTGGAACGTGATCGATCTGCAGAACGATGACATACACAGTGACTGCGATGTAGATCAGGGTCTTGACCGGTACCAGCAGGTCGGAGATCGCAGCGATACGCTTGATGCCGCCGATGAACGCCAGACCCAGCAGCACGACCAGGCAGATACCGGTGGTCATGGTGTCAACGCCGAAGGCGCTTTTGAGGGAGTCGGTCACAGCGTGCGATTGCAGGCCGTTGAAGGCGAAACCGAAGGTCACCAGCAGCAGAACCGCCATGACCATGCCCAGCCAGCGCTTGCCCAGGCCGTGCTGGATGTAGAACGCCGGACCGCCACGGAACTGGCCTTCGGAGTCCTTGCGCTTGTAGAGCTGAGCGAGGGAACACTCGATGAAACTGCTGGACATGCCGACCAGTGCGGTCACCCACATCCAGAACACGGCACCCGGGCCGCCAAGTGTTACTGCAATACCGACGCCTGCGATGTTACCCGCACCTACGCGGCCTGCGAGGCTGAGCATCAGGGCCTGAAAGGAACTCAGTTGACCTGCGCTGCTCTTCAAGCTGTCGCGGAATACCGCAAACATATGGAAAAAGTGTCGAAACTGAACGAAACGTGAGCGGATCGTGAAGTAACTACCCAGGCCTACGATAAGTACGATCAGTACTTTACCGGAGAGAAAGTCGTTAATCATTTCCAGCATTTTTGTTATTCCTCGCTACTTTTGAGGGGGCGCACTATACCGGTGCAAAGTTTTTACGTCTGTAGGTGCTTTCTTGTAAGACTGATTCTTCATTTACAGGACTAAATAAATACTCTGTGGATAACTCCGCAAAGCGTTGTGCCAGAGGCTGTGAATCGCTATCGGATCCACTTTTTGCCAGCGGGCAAAAAAAAGGGTCTGGAGAATCACTCCCAGACCCTCAAAAAATTGAGGGGTGTCTAGGCCCTCAATCTGGTGAGCTCGTTGCGCAGATCACTGCCTGTCAGGCCTTCAATGGGGCCAGGCGGGGAGCGATCATGTTTTCCGGCCGCAGAATGTCGTCGAGCATGGCGTCGTCGAGCAGGCCTTCCTCACGAACCAGTTCCAGTACGCCGCGGCCGGTTTCCAGCGCAATGCGGGCGATACGGGTCGAGTTCTCGTAACCGATGTAGGGGTTCAGGGCAGTGACCAGACCGATCGAGTGCTCGACCAGTTCACGGCAGCGCTGTTCGTTGGCGGTGATGCCGACGATGCAGTGTTCGCGCAGCATGTCCATGGCGCGCTGCAGCAGGCGGATCGAGTCGAAGATTTTGTAGGCGATCAGCGGCTCCATCACGTTGAGCTGCAACTGACCACCTTCGGCCGCCATGGTAAGTGCCAAGTCGTTACCGATGATTTCGAACGCCACCTGGTTCACCGCTTCCGGGATCACCGGGTTGACCTTGCCAGGCATGATCGAGCTGCCTGGCTGACGCGCTGGCAGGTTGATTTCGTTGATGCCGGTGCGTGGGCCGCTGGACAGCAGGCGCAAGTCGTTGCAGATCTTCGACAGCTTGACCGCAGTACGCTTGAGCATGCCCGAGAACAGCACGAAGGCGCCCATGTCGGAGGTCGCTTCGATCAGGTCGGCAGCCGGTACCAGCGGCTGGCCACTGATGGTCGCCAGACGTTCTACCGCAAGGTGCTGATAGCCAGGGTCGGCGTTGATGCCGGTACCGATGGCGGTGCCGCCCAGGTTGACTTCGGTCAACAGCTCCGGCGCCAGACTGCGCAGGCGGTTCAGGTCTTCGGTCAGGGTGGTGGCGAAGGCGCGGAATTCCTGGCCCAAGGTCATCGGAACGGCGTCCTGCAACTGGGTGCGGCCCATTTTCAGAACGTGGTTGAATTCCTGGCCCTTGGCCGCGAACGCCTGGATCAGACTGTCGAGGCTGGCGAGCAGGGCGTCGTGACCCAACAGCAGACCCAGGCGGATGGCCGTCGGGTAGGCGTCGTTGGTCGACTGGGCCATGTTCACGTCGTTGTTCGGATGCAGGTGCTTGTACTCGCCCTTCTCGAAGCCCATGGTTTCCAGCGCGATGTTGGCGATGACTTCGTTGGCATTCATGTTGGTTGAAGTGCCAGCGCCGCCCTGAATCATGTCAACCACGAACTGATCGTGGAAGTCACCGCGAATCAGGCGGGCACAGGCCTCGCTGATGGCGGCGTGTTTGGCATCGTTGAGGTGTCCGAGCTGGTGATTCGCATCGGCCGCAGCCTGCTTGACCATGGCCAGCGCCACGACCAGTTTCGGGTAGTGCGAAAGCGGCACGCCGGACAGGTGGAAATTGTTGACCGCTCGCAGAGTCTGGATGCCGTAGTAGGCGTTTGCCGGTACTTCGAGAACACCCAGCAGGTCTTTTTCGATGCGCGATGATGCAGGCGAGGACATGATAAAAAAAGTCTCAAATTAGGTACGGACGATGCCGGAACGCAGCGGATGGTGGGCTTTGCGTTTAAAATTGACCAATGCTGTTAAACGCTGGGCTATGCACAAACGGCATAACAGGTGTGTGACTCGGCTTTTATGCCGTGCGTAAAGGGGACAAAATGTCGCACCCTCACATGTTCTTGTCGCGGACAGGACGTAAAAGGTTTTTTGTAGCGTCATCGCGAAAGGCATCGTCTCTAACCGCAGTCGCCTGTTGATGCAGTCAGCCATTGTCCGGGAGGACCTGATGAATCTGGAAAGCAAGTGGTTGGAGGATTTCAGCGCTCTGGCTGCAACCCGCAGTTTTTCCCAGGCCGCCGAGCGTCGTTTCGTGACGCAACCGGCGTTCAGTCGGCGTATCCGCAGCCTTGAAGCCGCGCTTGGGCTGACGCTGGTCAATCGGTCACGCACGCCGGTCGAGCTGACGGCTGCGGGGCAACTGTTTCTGGTCACGGCACGTACGGTGGTCGAGCAGTTGGGTGAGGTGGTGCGCCATCTGCATCACCTGGAAGGCGGACAGGGCGAGGTGATGCAGGTCGCGGCGGCGCATTCTCTGGCACTGGGCTTCTTTCCACGCTGGATCGCGCAGCTTCGCAATGAAGGCCTCAACATTGCGACCCGATTGGTCGCGACCAACGTGGGCGATGCGGTGCATGCGCTGCGTGAAGGCGGCTGCGACCTGATGCTGGCTTTCTATGATCCTGATGCCGCATTGCAAATGGACGCCGAGATCTTTCCGTCCCTGCACCTGGGGCAGACCCAGATGCTGCCGGTCTGCGCCGCCGATGCTCAGGGCCAGCCCCTGTTCGATATGGACGGCGAGGCCAGTGTGCCGCTGCTGGCGTACAGCGCTGGTGCCTTTCTGGGCCGCTCGGTGAACATGCTGCTGCGCCAGCGCAACCTGCGCTTCACCACGGTTTACGAGACGGCCATGGCCGACAGCCTCAAAAGCATGGCGCTGGAAGGGCTGGGCATCGCTTGGGTACCGCAGTTGAGTGTTCGTGCCGAGCTGGCGCGTGGCGAGCTGGTGGTGTGCGGCGGCCCGGAATGGCATGTGCCGCTGGAGATTCGTCTTTACCGCTGCGCACTGGTGCGCAAGGCCAATGTGCGATTGTTGTGGCGCAAGCTGGAAAGTGCTGCCGCTCAGGAGTGATTGCATGACGGGCCGCTCGCAGGAGCGGCCCGTGTTTCAGTCAGGGATACTGACTAAGGTGAGCTTCGATGCGCCGCTTGTTTTCATTGCTGTAGACGTAGCAGTTGGCGCGAATCTGATTGCGGACCTCCAGCATATTGGTCTCACACCACCAGCCGCCCCGGTACAGAACCTCTGCCGCTTCGTGGGTCCCGCCCAGCAGGTGGCCCAGTTCGTGTGCGGTGGCGTTATAGGTCGTCAGTGACGCGATGGCAGTGTAGCCCTTGATGAGCGCAACGCCTCCTACCTCCCGATTGATCATGTCCTGAGTCAGCAACAGGTATTTGGTCGTCGGGTTGTATGGCAGGTTTCGCGCGTCGATGTACTGATCCACTCGATTCCTGAAATCCACTGAGATCCTTTCCAGATCGTCACCTTTATAAGCGAAGTCCGTCAATGTCGGGACATGGCGGATGAACTCCAGCTGGACACGCCGATGCGTGAAGTTTTCAAGGTCTTTCACGAACCAGGTGATGTAATCCTGAGCGATACGCTCAAGGTCGTGTTCTCTGACATCGTCGTGCAGAAACAGAAAGAGGAACAGCGGGCGTTTTGCGGAGGGTCCATCAGCCAGTGCGCTCTGGCCCATCAGAAGCGCAGCGATCAACAGCAGGGGGCCTGTTACGATTTTCAACATGAGTACTCATCCTTGAGTAGGTCTAAGGGTCTGCCTGCCCGGTAAGGGTCAGGTCATCAGTACTTAATAGCAATGCTCGGCGGCCGACAGTCGGGATGGGCAGCGGCGGCTGTAGTCTTGTTTGCGGGATGTTGCAGGTCGTGAACGACTCGAAGTGTCGTCCCATGCTTCGCCCGTCGCAGGCTTTGCAAAAACCTTGTGCGGATGGTCGTCGAGGGGGCTGTCATCCTGGCGCTTTGAGGTATACTGCGCGGCCTTTGGCCGGTTGAATCGGTCATTATTCGTACAGCAAGCCACGCCGGTCCTCCTGCGTGGCTTGTTGTTTTTAGATGCGCCTGCGGGCGCCCGATGAGAGGCACGACGATGAGCGCACTGGTTGGCGTGATCATGGGCTCCAAGTCCGATTGGTCCACCCTTAGCCACACCGCCGACATGCTGGAAAAGCTCGGCATTCCCTACGAAGTGAAAGTGGTGTCTGCGCACCGCACACCGGATTTGCTGTTCCAGTACGCCGACGAAGCGGAAGGCCGTGGTATCGAGGTGATCATCGCGGGCGCCGGTGGTGCCGCTCACTTGCCGGGCATGTGTGCGGCCAAGACCCACCTGCCTGTGCTGGGCGTTCCGGTGCAATCGTCGATGCTGTCGGGTGTCGACTCCCTGCTGTCCATCGTGCAGATGCCTGCCGGTATCCCGGTTGCAACGCTGGCCATCGGCAAAGCGGGCGCGATCAATGCGGCCCTGTTGTCGGCGAGCATCCTGGGCGCCAAACACCCGCAATTCCACGTTGCGCTGAAGAAATTCCGCGCCGAGCAGACAGACAGCGTCCTGAACAATCCAGACCCACGCCACGCCTGAGGTTTTTCCATGAAGATCGGTGTAATCGGTGGCGGCCAACTGGGCCGCATGTTGGCTCTGGCGGGCACCCCGCTGGGCATGAACTTCGCCTTCCTCGATCCCGCGCCGGACGCTTGTGCGGCGGCATTGGGCGAGCATCTGCGTGCCGATTACGGTGATCTGGATCACCTGCGCCAGTTGGCTGATGAAGTCGATCTGGTGACGTTCGAATTCGAGAGCGTTCCGGCCGAGACCGTGGCGTTCCTGTCCCAGTTCGTGCCGGTCTACCCGAGCGCCGAAGCCTTGCGCATTGCACGGGATCGCTGGTTCGAGAAAAGCATGTTCAAGGACCTGGGCATCCCGACGCCTGACTTTGCGGACATTCAGTCGCAAGCCGACCTGGACGCTGCGGTGGCCAGCATCGGTCTGCCAGCCGTTCTCAAGACCCGCACGCTGGGTTATGACGGCAAGGGTCAGAAGGTTTTGCGTTCGGCCGCCGACGTGGTCGGCACCTTCGCCGAACTGGGCAGCGTGCCGTGTCTGCTGGAAGGCTTTGTGCCGTTCACCGGTGAAGTGTCGTTGATTGCCGTGCGCGCACGCGATGGGGAAACCCGTTTCTACCCGCTGGTGCACAACACCCATGACAGCGGCATCCTGCGCCTGTCCATCGCCAGCACGGATCACCCGTTGCAGGCGCTGGCCGAAGACTACGCTGGCCGCGTGCTGAAGCAACTGGATTATGTGGGCGTGCTGGCGTTCGAATTCTTCGAAGTCGATGGCGGCCTGAAAGCCAACGAAATCGCGCCGCGTGTGCACAACTCCGGCCACTGGACGACCGAAGGCGCCGAGTGCAGCCAGTTCGAAAACCACCTGCGTGCCGTCGCCGGCCTGCCGCTGGGTTCTACCGCCAAGGTGGGCGAAAGCGCGATGCTGAACTTCATCGGTGAAGTGCCTGCGGTGGACAAGGTGATTGCGGTTGAAGACTGCCACCTGCACCACTACGGCAAGGCGTTCAAGACAGGCCGCAAGGTCGGTCACGCCACCGTCCGCAGCCACGACCGCGCCACGCTGGATCGTCAGGTCAAGCTTGTCGAGGCGTTGATCAAGGGCTAAACGAGCTTTTCATGCTCACCGCTGACAAAGGCTCTGGAAAGCGGATCTGAAGCGGTAGAGGCTGGCTGAACACAGGACTGTGGGAGGCGGCTTGCCGGCGATAGCGTCAGTCCAGTCACTGAAGAGTTGACTGAAAACGCATCGCCGGCAAGCCGCCTCCCACAGCGTTTGCAGTTATCCAGCTATACGTGTGCAGAACGACGAGCGCAGAGCGTGCGACACGATCATTCGCCAATCTTCATTTGCGCCGGAACCATTCCCTTTCGCCGTTCTCAGATAGCAGTAAGCCAAGGCTGCATTGGGTCGTGGCACGTTCAATTCATACAGAGGGAAATGGCATGGGTATCATCGGAACCATCTTCATTGGCTTGATCGTCGGCCTGCTGGCTCGTTTTCTGAAGCCGGGCGATGACAGCATGGGCTGGATCATGACCATTCTGTTGGGTATCGCCGGTTCGCTGGCTGCGACCTACGGTGGCCAGGCTCTGGGTATCTATCAGGCGGGCGAAGGCGCAGGTTTCCTGGGCGCACTGGTCGGCGCAATCATCCTGCTGGTCATCTACGGCATGATCAAAAAGCGCTGATAATCCAGCGTCAGCCCTCTGTTTGTACTGCGCAGAGGGCTAGAATGCTCGGCAGTTATTCTTCCCCTTGCCGAGCACTATCATGCGTCGCTTTCTATTAATGACTTTGCTGGTGGTATCCGGGTTCGCACAGGCCCAGATGCCAGAAACCGACTGGCTGGAACTCATGCCCAAGTCGGACCAGAAGGCCCTCGAGGCCATGCCCGAGATTGATCACAACTCCCCTGAAGCGATGGGCACCTTCGACAGCAAGGGCGGATTGAAGCAGAGCAAGGGCTTGCCCGCTGTCATGTATTCCACCAAGACCGTCGCCGCGATGAATGGCAAAAACATTCGTCTGGGCGGTTATCCCGTGCCTCTCGAAACCGATGCCAAAGGCCATAGCACGCTGTTCTTTCTCGTGCCTTATCCAGGCGCCTGCATCCACGTTCCGCCACCGCCACCCAACCAGATGGTGCTGGTGCGTTACCCCAAGGGCTTGAAGCTGGACGATATCTACGCACCGCTGTGGGTCGAAGGCACCCTGAAGGTCGAGAAGATCAGTAACGATCTGGCCGATGCGGCCTATGCGATGGATGCAGCCAAGGTCCGTGTCGTTGTCGAATCGGACCTTTGACGCGTTGCCGATCTAGAGCGGTTCGCTCCAGATGCTCACACCCAGAATGTGCATGTCATCCGGTGCCAGCGTCACCACGTCGCTCATGACGTTGGCGGTTTCGACGCAGACCATGCGCTGCCAGCCGTCCGGCGCCATGTCGGTGAAGCGTGCGGTCTTTTCGATCCACGGGTTCCACAGGATCGCCGAGTTCGAACCGGTGCTGTGAATCTGGATACGACGTTGCCACTGCGGATCGACAATGCTGAGCAGGCCGGGCGTGTCGAGATAGATGCGGTCAGTTTCGCCGGTGAACGTCAAATCGCCCGCCTGCTGACGCTCTTCCCAGTTCTCCAGGGTTTCGATGTAGCGCAAACCGTCCAGCCCTTCGACGCTGACCTGACGTGAGTCGCTGACCGCAAAGTAGGTGTGCAGCGCCTGACTGATGGTGACCGGTTCGGTGCCGCAGTTGTAGCTGACCAGGCTCACACTCAGCGCATCCTCCAGACGAATGCTCAGTTTGAGCGCCACGTTGTGCGGCCAGCCCGGCAATTTGCCTTCGGCCTGCGGCAGAACGAACTCCACCAGCAAGGCGGGGCCATCTTCGCCGACGCCCAGCAGTTCCCAGTCCAGCGCGCGTACTTCACCGTGGGCCTTGGCGGGCTCATCGCCTTGACGCATCGCCTGCACGCTTTCCGGGTTGCGCTCCAGATTGCCGAACCATGGCCAGCAGATCGGCATGCCTGCACGAATCGGCTTGCCTTGCTTGAAGACCGCTTCTTCGTTCAGCCAGACCAGAGGCTGTTGACCGTCGCGCTGGTAGCTGAGGATGTGCGCACCTTGCTGAGCGACGATCAGTTCTGCATCGCCATGACGGATGCGCCAGCAGTTCAGTTCATCGTACTGGACGGGTTCGACGCTGGATTCAACCGGGGATGTAGACATGCGAAATCTCTCACTCAAGGGCCGTGACGAAAATAGACCGTTATGGACGGGATGAGTTTACCCGAGAGGCCGCGACCCTTGCAGGCGCCAGCTCTCAGGCAGGACCGGCTCAGCGGCGCGCGGGAACCGAACGCGTACGGCCGCTGGTGTCGATGGCCACAAAGACGAAAACCGCCTCGGTGACTTTGCGCCATTCGCTGGTCACAGGGTCATCGCTCCACACTTCGACCATCATCTTGATCGAGGTGCGTCCGACTTCGAGGGTGCGTGTATAGAAAGACAGCTGTTCGCCGACGGCCACCGGCACCAGAAAGGCCATGCGGTCGATGGCAACCGTGGCGACACGCCCGCCTGCCACTTTGCTGGCCATGGCCGTGCCGGCCAGGTCCATCTGGGAGACCAGCCAGCCGCCGAATATATCGCCGAAGCCGTTGGTTTCACGGGGAAGGGCCGTGATTTGCAACGCAAGATCGCCTTGCGGAGTTGGATCTTCTTGTTCGAGCTCGATCATGCCTAGGGTGCCTCTGACCCATGACTCTATTATTTTTTGCCGCGGTTGACTGGCGCCATTCAACCCCTTGCACGTGAACATTGTATGTTCCGCTGCCGGGATGGCCCTTGAGGGAAACTCTGCGAAAACCGCTGATTCAGACGTTTTCGCACAAATTCCCACTGCGGTTGACAGTCTGCGAGTATATCGGGCGTTGCGTCATAGAACGACCGCCGGGTTCTCTTTTTGCCCCTGCAAAGTTCTCGCTAGGTGTTTTTTGAGACAATTTGTTATCTTGCTGGACCTCTACAGGTGACAAGACTGCCTGTACACGCAATTTTGGTGCCTATCAGCACAGTTGCCCCGGACAATCGCTTCTGCACGCCACCCCGCCGCAGCCAGCGTAGCTGTCGCATGCCCTTTCAGAACAAGCAAAGAGAAGCCTTGTCATGTCATCTGTTTCTTCCAGTACCGCGCAGCCGTCGCGACCCTTGACCCGTAGCGATTACAAGACGTTGTCGCTTTCCGCCCTGGGTGGCGCGCTGGAGTTCTACGACTTCATCATTTTCGTGTTTTTCGCGGCGGTGGTCGGAAAGCTATTCTTCCCGGTGGATATGCCTGACTGGCTGCGCATGATGCAGACCTTCGGCATTTTTGCTGCCGGTTATCTGGCACGCCCGTTGGGCGGCATCATCATGGCGCACTTCGGCGACCTGCTGGGGCGCAAGAAAATGTTCACGCTGAGCATTTTCATGATGGCCGTACCGACCCTGATCATGGGTCTGCTGCCGACCTACGCACAGATCGGCATGTGGGCACCGATTCTGCTGCTGCTGATGCGCGTCATTCAGGGCGCGGCGATTGGTGGTGAAGTCCCTGGCGCCTGGGTGTTCGTGTCCGAGCACGTGCCGGCACGCTACATCGGTTATGCCTGCGGCACCCTGACGGCGGGTCTGACGGCCGGCATTCTGCTGGGCTCGCTGGTCGCCACGGCGATCAATACGATCTACAGCCCTGTCGAGGTGGCGGACTACGCCTGGCGTATCCCGTTCCTGCTGGGCGGCGTGTTCGGTCTGATGTCGGTTTACCTGCGTCGTCTGCTGCACGAAACGCCGGTGTTCGCCGAGCTGCAACTGCGCAAGGCGCTGGCTGAAGAAGTCCCGCTCAAGGCGGTACTGCGTGACCATCGTGGCGCGGTCGCGCTGTCGATGCTGATGACCTGGCTGCTGTCGGCCGGCATCATCGTCGTGATCCTGATGACCCCGACCATCCTGCAGACCATTTATGGTTTCCCGGCGGCCACGGCATTGAAAGCCAACAGTCTGGCCATTGTCTTCCTGAGCATGGGCTGCATCGCGGCGGGGGCACTGGCTGACCGCGTCGGCGCCGGGTGGGTGTTTCTGCTGGGCTGCGCCGGTCTGCTGGCGAGTTCCTGGACCTTCTATCACATCCTGGCGGACAACCCAGGCGTGCTGTTTCCGCTCTATGCGATCACCGGCCTGTTCGTCGGGACAATCGGTGCGGTGCCGTATGTGATGGTCAAGGCCTTCCCGCCTGTGGTGCGCTTCTCGGGTCTGTCGTTTTCCTACAATCTTGCGTACGCAATCTTCGGCGGCCTGACCCCGATGGTCGTGACCTTCATGCTCAAGAGCAGCCCGATGGGACCGGCCTGGTACGTGGCCATCCTGTGTGGCGTAGGCATGGCAATCGGCGTCTACCTGATTTCCAAAAAGCGCTGATACGTCAGTCCCGATCCGGCATTACGGTTAAGGCCATCCCCTGAGCAAGGGTGATGGCCTTTTCATCTTATTGTCATAATCAATTCATAGAGTGGTCACAAGACTCGCCCTGGCGCGTCTGGATCCCTACATACCCTGCCAGGAGCGCAAGGCATGACACTCAAGAGTTGGATGACTGCACTTACATTCGCTGCGGCCGGAGTTGCCGCTGCCAATTCGTTCGCTGCCGTTGACCCCGCCATCAAGGCCTACACCAAGACTTCCGGTGTGTCGGGCAATCTCTCCAGTGTCGGCTCCGACACCTTGGCCAACCTGATGACCTTGTGGGCCGAGGCGTACAAGAAAGAATACCCGAGCGTGAACATCCAGATTCAGGCAGCCGGCTCATCGACAGCGCCGCCCGCGCTGACCGAAGGCACGGCCAATCTGGGGCCAATGAGCCGCAAGATGAAAGACGGCGAACTCTCGGCGTTCGAACAGAAGCACGGTTACAAACCGACGGCCATTCCGGTGGCAGTGGATGCCCTGGCGGTATTTGTCCACAAGGACAACCCGATCAAGGGCCTGACGCTGCAGCAGGTCGATGCCATTTTTTCCGTGACGCGCCTGTGTGGTGCCAAGGCGGATGCGAAGACCTGGGGCGATGTCGGCGTGACAGGCGATCTGGCGGGCAAGCCGATTCAGCTGTTTGGCCGCAACTCGGTGTCCGGCACCTACGGTTATTTCAAGGAAGAGGCCTTGTGCAAGGGCGACTTCAAGCCCAACGTCAACGAACAGCCAGGTTCGGCCTCGGTGGTCAGTTCGATCAGTAATTCGCTGAACGGTATCGGTTACTCGGGGATTGGCTACAAGACCTCGAATGTCAGGACGGTTCCGCTGGCGAAAAAGGAAGGCGCAGAATTTGTCGAAGACAATGAAGCCAACACCTTGAACGGCACGTACCCGCTGTCCCGCTTCCTGTACGTCTACGTGAACAAGGCGCCCAATCAGCCTTTGGCACCGCTGGAAGCCGAATTCATCAAGCTGGTGCTTTCGAAACAGGGGCAGGAAGTGGTGATGAAAGATGGTTACATTCCGCTGCCCGCTCGCGTGGTCGAGAAGGCGCTGACCGACCTTGGCCTGCAGGGTGCCGCTGGAGTAGCGGCGAAGTAAAAGACGCATCAACGAGGCTCAATGGACTGGCCTTGTCACACGTTGAACAGTCCGCCGCCGGTTTTCCTGGGCAGCGGGCTTTTTTGCGTCACTCTTCTGTAATGTTTCTGTCATACAAGGCCGCTACGGTGTGTGCGCATGAATGAGTTGGCTAAAGCCGCAATGAATCAGGACTCACCTCCAGAGCGTATTGACTTCAATACGCCTGCGATGCTGCGCAAGCGTCGTTTTCGCGCGTTCAAGGATCGCCTGACTCACTGGTATGTCGCCATCGGTGGCCTGGCGGTGCTGGCCGCAATCACCCTGATTTTCTTCTACCTCGCTTACGTGGTGGCGCCGCTGTTCAAGGGCGCGAGCCTGACCGCCGCTGCGCCACTGAATGCCGCCTGGCTGCAGGACGCCGGCAAGCCGCTGATGCTTGCTATTGAAGAACAGAACCAGATCGGGATGCGCATCTCCGACAAGGGCGAAGTGGTGTTCTTCAACATCAGTGACGGCGCGGAGCTGCAACGTGTCGCCCTGCCGATTCCCGCTGGCGCGAGCGTCGTGTCCATCGGTAAGGACCAGCCGGGTGCACCCCTGATCGCGCTGGGGCTGTCCAACGGGCAGGTGCTGGTGTTCAGGCATTCGTACCTGACCACTTATCCGAACAATCAGAAAACCATTACCCCAAGCGTTGCCTGGCCTTTCGGCGAGACGCCGCTGGTGCTGGATGAAGCCGGGCGTGCCGTCGAGCACGTGACGGTCAGCGCCGACGGGGAAAGCCTCAAGCTGGCGGGTTCCACCGGTACGCAATTGCATGTCATGGCGCTCGATCAGACCGAAAACATGATGACGGGCGAAGTGACCCGCGAGCAGAGCCGTATCGAGCTGCCGCAGATGTCCGCTGAGGTCAAAGCCATCTACATCGATCCGCGTCAGCATTGGCTGTACGTGATCAACGGCCGTGCGCAGGCCGACGTGTTCAGCCTGCGTGACCGCACGCTCAACGGTCGCTATAAACTGCTGGAAGACGGCAACGCCGAAACCACTGCCAGCGCGCAACTGGTGGGCGGCATTTCCTTGATCATCGGCAACTCGAAGGGCGGCATGACCCAATGGTTCATGGCCCGCGACACCGACGGCGAGCAGCGCCTCATGCGCGTTCGGGATTTCAGAATGGGCAGTGCGCCCATCGTGCAGATCAAACCGGAGCAACGTCGCAAAGGCTTTATCGCACTGGATGCGTCGGGCAAGCTGGGGGTGTTCCACAGTACTGCGCACCGCACCCTGCTGATCGATAAGGTCGTGGACGGTCCCGGGATTCTGGCATTGTCGCCTCGTGCCAACCATGTGCTGGTGGAAAGCGGCAGTACATTGTTGCCGCTCACCTTGGATAACCCGCACCCGGAAGTGTCCTGGAGTTCGTTGTGGGGCAAGGTCTGGTACGAAAACTACGATGAGCCCAAGTACGTCTGGCAGTCCACGGCGTCCAACAGTGACTTCGAGCCCAAACTGAGCCTGGCGCCGCTGACCTACGGCACGCTCAAGGCGGCGTTCTACGCGATGCTACTGGCGGCACCGCTGGCCGTCGCCGCTGCGATTTATACGGCCTACTTCATGGCGCCGCGCATGCGCCGTAAGGTCAAGCCGGTGATCGAGCTGATGGAAGCGATGCCGACGGTCATTCTCGGCTTTTTCGCCGGTCTGTTTCTGGCCCCGTATCTGGAAGCCCATCTGCCGGGCATCTTCAGCCTGTTGTTGCTGACGCCCATCGGCATCCTGCTGGCAGGCTTCTTCTGGACGCGTTTGCCGGATTCGATTCGCCTGCGTGTGCCGGACGGTTGGGAAAGCGCAATTCTGATTCCGGTCATTCTGCTGGTGGGCTGGTTCTCGTTGAGCATGAGCCCGCACCTGGAAAACTGGTTCTTCAGTGGCGACATGCGCAGCTGGATACGTGACGACCTGGGCATCACCTACGATCAGCGCAACGCACTGGTGGTCGGGCTGGCAATGGGTTTTGCCGTGATTCCCAACATTTATTCGATTGCCGAAGACGCGGTGTTCAGTGTGCCGCGCAGCCTGACCCTTGGTTCGCTGGCGCTGGGTGCCACGCCCTGGCAGACCCTGACGCGTGTCGTGATCCTGACCGCCAGCCCTGGCATTTTCTCGGCCCTGATGATCGGCATGGGTCGTGCCGTGGGTGAAACCATGATTGTGCTGATGGCGACCGGCAATACGCCGATCATGGACATGAACCTGTTCGAGGGCATGCGCACGCTGGCGGCCAACGTCGCCGTGGAGATGCCGGAGTCGGAAGTGGGCGGCAGTCATTATCGAGTGTTGTTTCTGGCGGCGTTGGTGTTGCTGATGTTCACCTTTGTCATGAACACCGTCGCAGAGCTGATTCGTCAGCGCCTGCGCAAGAAATACTCGTCGCTTTAAGGAAGGTAGAAGTTCGTGAAAAGGAACTCCCTCAAAGGCTGGTTCAAAAGCGGCGCCCCCGGCGTCTGGATGAGCGCGGGTGCCGTTTCCATTGCCGTGATCATGACCATCGGCCTGCTGGCTGTGATTGCCGTGCGAGGCCTGGGGCACTTCTGGCCCGCCGACGTGATTGCTGCGCAATACGACGTGCCCGGCCAGGCGAAGCATATGCTGGTGGGTGAGCTGGTCGAGAAGGAACAGGTGCCGCGTGTGCGCTTGAAGGATGCCGGTTTGCCGGTGCCCGAGTCGGGCCCTGAATTCATGACCCGTGAGCTGTTCAAGGTGGGTAATCGTGACCTAAACCCCAGCGATTTTACCTGGGTGATCGGCGAATGGCTGACGGATGAAAGCCGGCCTGTCGACCTGATGACTCTGGAGCGTCGTGAGTGGGGCAACTTCTATGGCTATCTGGTCAATGTGAAGGAGGACGGCAGAGTCGTCGCCGAAGGCGAAGCAGCCTGGCCGACCCTGCAGGAGCGCATCAAGCGCGTCGAAACGCTGGCTGACGAACTGTACGCACTGGAAAAGAAAGACATTGGTGCCATCAACCATGGCATCGAGCGTCTGCGCCTTCAGGCCCGCAAGCTGGAACTCGACGGCAGGCTGGATGCCGCCGCGCAGGCCGACATGGCGGTCGAGCGTGCAGAACTTGATGCCCGTTACGCAGCCATCGAAGATCGCCTCAGTGCGCTGCATCAGGCCTTCGATCGCGACAGCCTTACGGCGCGTGATGCCAATGGCAAGGAAATCGAGATCAGTCTGGGCAAGGTGGTGCATGCCTATCAGCCCAACGCGATGGGCACGGCCACCAAGCTGAGTTTCTATTTCAAGAAACTCTGGGAATTCCTGAGCGACGACCCCCGTGAAGCCAACACCGAGGGCGGTATTTTCCCGGCCATCTTCGGCACGGTGATGATGACCCTGATCATGGCCGTCATCGTCACGCCATTTGGCGTGCTGGCGGCGGTGTATCTACGTGAATATGCCCGGCAGGGTCCGCTGACCCGCCTGATCCGGATTGCGGTCAACAATCTCGCGGGCGTGCCTGCGATTGTGTACGGCGTGTTCGGCCTTGGGTTTTTCGTCTACGTGCTGGGCGGTTCGGTGGATCGGCTGTTCTTCCCCGAAGCCTTGCCTGCACCGACCTTCGGCACGCCGGGCCTGTTGTGGGCATCGCTGACCCTGGCGCTGCTGGCAGTCCCGGTGGTGATCGTGGCGACCGAAGAAGGGCTGGCACGTATTCCGCTGACCCTGCGCGAAGGTTCGCTTGCCCTGGGGGCCACCAAGGCCGAGACGTTGTGGAAGATTGTGCTGCCCATGGCCAGCCCGGCGATGATGACCGGACTGATTCTGGCCGTGGCCCGTGCTGCAGGCGAGGTCGCGCCATTGATGCTGGTCGGGGTGGTCAAGCTGGCGCCGTCGTTGCCGGTGGACGGAAATTATCCCTACCTGCACCTCGATCAGAAGATCATGCACCTGGGGTTCCATATTTACGACGTGGGCTTTCAGAGCCCCAACGTCGAGGCTGCGCGACCGCTAGTCTATGCCACGGCGCTTTTGCTGGTGCTGGTGATCGCCTTGCTCAACCTGTCGGCGGTCAGCATTCGCAACCATCTGCGAGAAAAGTACAAGGCACTCGATAACTGATCCCTGAGTGCCGCCCCCTCGAGCGAGGCGGGCGGCCCGATGAAACGAATGGTTCGCACAGGAGCAATCCATGCAACACGAAAGCCCGAATCACGGCATGAATATGTCGGCTCTGAGGCGTCACAAGCAAAGCCTGTATCTGGCCGACGAAACCGTGGCGATCGAAGTGCCGGGGCTGAATCTGTTCTATGGCGAAAAACAGGCGCTGTTCGACATCGCCCTGAACATTCCCAAACAGAAGGTCACATCGTTCATCGGTCCGTCGGGTTGCGGCAAGTCCACACTGTTGCGCACCTTCAACCGCATGAATGATCTGGTCGATGGCTGCCGTGTCGAAGGCGCGATCAATCTGTACGGCCACAACATCTATACCAAGGGCGAGGAAGTTGCCGAGCTGCGCCGTCGCGTCGGCATGGTGTTCCAGAAGCCGAACCCGTTTCCCAAGACGATCTATGAAAACGTGGTCTACGGGCTGCGCATTCAAGGGATCAACAAAAAGCGCGTACTCGACGAAGCGGTCGAGTGGGCCTTGAAAGGCGCTGCACTGTGGGATGAGGTCAAGGATCGACTGCATGAGTCGGCACTGGGCCTGTCTGGCGGTCAGCAACAGCGTCTGGTCATTGCCAGAACCATCGCCGTGGAGCCGGAAGTCCTGCTGCTCGACGAACCCTGTTCGGCACTCGACCCTATTTCGACCCTTAAAGTCGAAGAGCTGATCTACGAACTGAAATCCAAATACACCATTGTGATCGTTACTCACAACATGCAGCAGGCGGCTCGGGTGTCGGATTACACCGCGTTTATGTACATGGGCAAGCTCGTCGAGTTTGGTGACACCGATACGTTGTTCACCAACCCGGCCAAAAAACAGACTGAAGACTACATCACCGGTCGTTATGGCTAGGACGTGCTTCGTCAGACCTGAACCACCGCTGCGTTTTCGCAATTAACCGGACGTTCCAAGGACACCCAGCATGATCCACAAAGACAGCCACACGCATCACATTTCCCAACAGTTCAACGCTGAACTCGAAGACGTTCGCAGCCATTTGCTCGAAATGGGTGGCCTGGTCGAGAAGCAGGTCAACGATTCGGTCACGGCGCTGATCGAAGCCGACTCGGGCCTGGCCCAGCGGGTTCGTGAAGTCGACGACCGGATCAACCAGATGGAGCGCAACATCGACGAAGAGTGCCTGCGCATTCTGGCCCGTCGTCAGCCTGCGGCTTCTGACCTGCGTCTGATCATCAGCATCTCCAAGTCGGTGATCGATCTGGAGCGCATCGGCGACGAAGCCACCAAGATCGCCCGTCGTGCCATCCAGCTGTGCGAAGAGGGCGAGTCGCCGCGCGGCTACGTCGAAGTGCGGCATATCGGCGATCAGGTGCGCAACATGGTGCGTGACGCGCTCGACTCGTTCGCCCGCTTCGATGCCGAGCTGGCCCTGTCTGTGGCTCAGTACGACAAGATCATCGACCGCGAGTACAAGACCGCCCTGCGCGAGCTGGCGACCTACATGATGGAAGACCCGCGTTCGATTTCCCGCGTGTTGAACGTCATCTGGGTGCTGCGCTCGCTGGAACGAATCGGCGATCACGCCCGCAACATCTCGGAGCTGGTGATCTACCTGGTTCGCGGCACTGACGTCCGTCACATGGGCCTCAAGCGCATGAAGGAAGAAGTGCAGGGCATTTCTGCGAGCGAAAAGACTAATGTTCCGGGCGACGCTGACGATAAGTAAGATTGCCTGCAATAAAACGCCCGGCACCTGCCGGGCGTTTTTCGTTGTGCAGAAGTACATTCTCAGCCGCCTGCGGATTAAATCCCATGGCGCAGTCAATCAATATGGCAGTTGGCTACTGGTCAACGCTATGCTTGCCGAAACAAAGGGCGTGTTGGCATTTAGCAGTTCGCCTCCAGAGTGAACACGTCCGCAGGAGCGTCGATGAGTAAGGTCAGTGTATTGGTGGTGGATGACGCGACGTTCATTCGCGACTTGGTTAAGAAATGTCTGCGCAATTATTTTCCCGGGATTCACACCGAGGACGCAGTCAATGGTCGCAAAGCTCAGGCGGTGCTGAGCAAAGATACGTTCGATCTGATTCTGTGCGACTGGGAAATGCCGGAAATGTCCGGTCTTGAACTGTTGGCCTGGTGCCGCTCGCAAGACAATTACCTGAAAACCGTGCCGTTCATCATGGTGACCAGCCGTGGCGACAAGGAAAACGTCGTGCAGGCCATTCAGGCCGGTGTGAGTGACTTCGTCGGCAAGCCGTTCACCAACGAACAGCTGCTTTCCAAGGTCAAGAAAGCCTTGGCCAAGGTCGGCAAGCTGGACGCGGTCATGTCCACCGCCCCGGCCCGCATGAACTCGCCACTGAACGACTCGCTGAGCGCGCTGACCGGTGGCAAGGCCGAGGTGGTTCGTGCTGCACCAGCCGCTGCTCCGGTTTCCGGCGGTATTGCCAAGGCACCGCCTGTGGTTGCCAAGACTGCAGAGCCGTCCGGTCGCGGACAAGGCCAGTTGCGTCTGCCCAACGGCATTCAGTCCTGCGTGATCAAGGCGTTGAGCCTGAAGGAAGCGTCGCTGGTCGTGCGTCGCAGCGATAACCTGCCGCAAGTCCTCGACAGCGCTGTGCTGGACCTGGAGCAGGGCGAAAGCAATGAGACCGCTCGCTTGAACGGCTACCTGCATTCGGTTGCGGCCTTCGAACAGAAGCCCGACAGCGACTGGCTGCAAGTGATCTTCCGTTTCGTCGACCAGGACGCGCAGAAGATGGACTACCTGTCACGCCTGATTGCCCGCGGCACGGCCCAGAAGCACTTCGTTCCGGGGGCTTGATCCTCGATTCTGTCGAAACGCGCTGCCAGACAGCGCGTTTGCCCGCGATAGGTTCTTACAGACAGAAAATCAGTGACTGACATGACGCAATCGCGGGCAAGCGCGCTCCTACAAAAAATCGCTTTTCTTCAGTAGGTTACAGGTTGTTTGATAAGAGGCGGCTTGCCGGCGATCTGCCGGGAACCGGCAGCAAAACCTGCACACGCGGTGTTTCAGATGCACTCAAGGGCCGCTGCGCAGCCCATCGCTGCCGTCGTAACCTCCGAGAGCTCCCACGCCCTGCGGGCAGAAGCAGATTTCAGCGCTTCTCCAGAAGCCAGGTGTCTGATAAAGGCTGTTGCTACCGCTGGAAGATGACGCCCACATCCGTCTGTTTGACGTCCGACAGGTCGGGATGAGCTTTCTCGCTCATTCAGGCGAGCCGTCTGCTTTCCCGGAACCTGCAGGTTCTATTTAGTTTTTCCAGTCCCTCACCGTTCGTGAGGCTACTGGAAAATGACTGAATGTTATCCACATCGCTCCAATCCCCCGACATCCTGGCGATCGACGCCAGTCAACTGCTTCTCGCCATCGAGCGTGCACTGGGTGCATCCAGCGATTCGGCCTCCTACATCACGGATGGCATCGTTCTGCCAGACGATCAGTTTCGGATTGTCAGGCGGGTGCTGATTCACCTGCTGGGCGAGGACATCCGGTTCTCGACACGCGATCTGGCTGCCGCAGATGCTGAGCAGGAACACAAACTGTCACTTCTGTATCGCAGCGCCAAGGCTCGTAAACTCTACGCGGATGCCATGGGCGTGGAGGAGGCCGGTGTCAGCCCCTGGCACATGCATCAGTTCTACGCCCGTATCGCCTGGCTGAATGAATCGACGGTCACTGGCGAAGCGGCCAGGGCGCAACTGGAACACTACGTGTTCAAGTCACTGCCGTTCTGGGGCGCTGCGGCGGTGCCCGGAAAATCGGGCTATTCAGCGTTAGGTGAGCTGCTTACACCCATCCCGGAAGATTTGCGTCTGTGGATGGTGCAGTTCAAGCGCGGTGCTCGTCTGGTGCCGGTTGCCGAGTGGATCGGCCACTGCTCGGCACAGTCGCTCTATAACGGCCTGACGGCGCTGCATGCGCGCGAGTCGGACGGCGACATGCCTGACGCCTTGAGCCTGTTCTGCGACACTCTCTCAGACCTGATACCTACGGATCGCTATCACGACCGGGAGTTATCCGACTGGCTGAATCCGCTGCTGGCAACGCCGGCTGGCTGGTCTGACTGCATAGGCGTGTTGACCAGCGTCGAGCACCGCGAACCGACCCTTGGCGGCCTGCAGATCGATGCGGGCACGCATATGTCATTGCCGACCCGGATTGAGTACCTGTGCAAGCTGGCGGCCTATGTGGTGAACCCCGATAACGAGCACTGGCTGGCGCCTGCAATCGCCAGTGCAGAACAAGCGCCCGCCATGCGGGCGTTGTCGCTGGCCATCAGGCTTCGATTCGAGCACTGGAACCTGGCGTTCGGGCCAGCCATGATGCTTGCTTCGCTGTTACTGATGCCGGCACTTGAAACGAGCATCGAACCGGACGATGCCTTACCCACTGCTCATACCCTGAACAGTCAGGTCGTCCCGCCGCTGGATACCTGGAGTCCGATGCACAATGCGGACTACCTGTTCTCTCAAATGGGCATCGAACTGCTTTGCGATTCAAACGAAGCAGGCCGCACGCTTCGCTTGTCACCCCAGCACACCTGGCATGCGCTGACCCATACCGTGCAGTTTCAGTCCGCCGTGGCGCCCTTGCTCGAGGCCATGGGCTGGTACGGCGCGCATCCCGGAGAGCAGGCTTCTCCCCGCATCACTCAGGCACTGGTCGGGCGTTCGATCATCGACTTTTTCCTGGGCGCTCCAGAAGCCGATGGCGAATCTCTGGAAACCTTCATCAGGCGCGGGTGGGTGCTGGACTACAGCCATGTGCAACTGAGAGAAAAGGTCCGGGACCTGGTACGGAACAGGCAGCCCGGTGCATCGCCGAGCACGGTCGACCTGCTGCATTACCTGTTGTTGCGCGAAACGATGCCCGAACTGTTGGTAGACGGCGTACCCGATCATTTGCAGTACGGGCGATCCCTGCAGAGCGTTGCCTTGCTTCATGGCGTCGCGCTGGTCGAGGCGATGACGCCGGGACTGGCGGTCATCACGTCTTACGATGAGCTGATCAAAATCAGTGCAGAGCTGGCCGAGTCCGAGGATCCCGGGGTTCAGGCGCTCTGGGCAACAACGCTGACCCTGCCTGCCTGGCGCTACGCCACGGCGCATGGCGCTGTTGAAGGTGCAGCCAGTGATGATCTTCAACAGGCATCCGCCGCACGGGTTGCTCAGGCCCTGAGCTATTTGCAGACACAGCAGGAATTGCACGCTCAGGAATTGAACCGTTTATTGGCAATCAAGCCGCCCGACCGCAAGGCTCTGGCAGCGCAAATGCTCACCGAGGGGGATGTGCCTGAATCGCTATGGGAGGAGCCTGTAAGTGCCGATCATTGGTCGGTCCTGCAGAACTGTGGATTCACGGTCGCCGCCTCCTATTCCATTGATCGCCTGACCGCAGTGGGTCAACCCCAGGCTACCGTCATCCAGTTGGTCATGATGGGAGAGGTCTACCTCTCCGACACGCCGACCATTGCGCAGGCCTATGCCACTGCTTTCAAGACGTTCAGCGAATCGCTGGTGAGTGCCGAAACCGACGTCATCAAAAGGCTCTTGTCCGAGGCGCAGCCCGAGGTTCGGGCGAAACTGTCGGGTTCGACCTGCGAGGTGAGTAGTGTCCGCTTCGAGGCGCAAGAGGGCGTTCAGGGCATCTTCGTCCGCTGCCAGGAGGGTGATCACCTCAATGACTTCGAGGGCCACTCGGTAAAAGAATCCTTTTTCGAGCTGATTCCCGCGTGCGGCGTGGTGCGTGAGGTCAGCCAGTCGTTCATGTATTCGGTCGACGGCGTGACCTGGTCGGGCATCATTTCGATTCCTGAGGCGCTGCGTCGGCGCGAAGCCCATCAGCAACGTATCGAAGCAGCCAGAACCACGCCTTTACTGCCTATGGACAGCGACGCGTACCTCACAGGCACGGTATCGCGCAGTTCTACGGTTCCGCATACCCCTTTGCAAGGAACGCTGATTCCTTCGGCGAAGCTGATTTATCTGCCGGATGCCGATGAACAGACCCGCATCGACACGCTGGCCAGCAGCGCCGCCACGCATCTGCTTGCCCGGTTTCTGGAGCAGAGCAACACCGAGCATTCACACGAAACCCCCTGGGAGCATATCTGGGCGAAGGAGCGTGAGTATGCCGATACCGCTGCGCGGTTTCTCATTCCGTTCTATGGGTGCATTCAGGATCTGCGGGCGGGCGAGCACTCCGCCGGGGTGATCGTGGGGTGCGTGCTGGATGGGGTATTCGCCCTCATCCCGCTGGGGCAGTTTGCAGGCGCAACCGCTCGCATCGTGATGCGGGCCGGAGAGCTGACGGTGTTGTCGATCACTCGGCTGACAGGCAAGGCGCTCGGGCGACTGATGGTCGGTCTTGCAGAGCAAAGCGGCCTGGCGGTGTTGCGTGACTTGGGCAAGGCCGGTGTGAAACTGAGCAGGCTTGGCTGGTCGGCGCTGTTGCACGTCTCGCCCTCGCTGAAAACCGTATTGTCATCGCGAGCGGTGGTTGAAAGTGTTTTCGGTTTCGACAAGGGCATGTACCGGGTGCTCGACAGTGTCGAACGCCCCTGGCAGCCGCTGCGTGTGGCGTCGGACAGCCATGCAGCGGTGGATGGCCGCCCGGCTGTGGCTGTCAGGAACATCGGCCGCCCGGAGGCACCCGATTTCAGGTTGCTCGATCCGGACTATGACCGTGTTTTCGGCAAGACACTCACGCCTGTGTCGCAGGGCGAGCGCCTTGAGCTGTCTTCCATATCGGCCGCTGACGGGACAGGTCCTGATCGCTATCCGGCTGTCGTGCCCATCACTTCCAGGGCCGATGGCTTTCATGAGGTGCGCATCGACCGCGCGTCCAGTGTAAGTAGCATTGAAAGGGGCGAAGGGGAGTACGACATTCTGGTCGACGGTCAGGTCTATCACCTGGACTCCGGCGCGCCGGATGCCGCGCTGCGCAAACGGGCGGTCGAAAAGCTCTCCACGGCATCGGGCACTCTGGAGGAAGTGGAAAACCTGTGCCGGGTTCGTCGTGATCTGGAGCCGGTTGTCTGCGCCACGGGGATCAGGCTTGCCACCCCGGTTCCCGAGCCGGTTCCTGCAGGCTCGACGGCTCCGACGCGAACCGGCAAGTACCCCAGTCAGGCCATGAATGCCCGTGAGTTCACGCTGGCCAGGCTTTCAACGCTTGCGAATGACGAGTCGGGCATCGATGTTTTCGTCAACGAGGGCAAATTCTGCAAGTGGGCCGAGCCGGACGAGGTCACCGCAACCACCTCAGCATCCAGTGGCAAGGTCGTCAGTCCGCTTTCGGAACAGGAGCTTGCGCATCTCTCTTTGCCTGAAACACCCAAGTATCTGCCTGCGCTCGAAGGGACGCTGGCCCAGGATGGTGTGTTGGGTCTTCCGGCGAACATATCCCATGATGACGCCGTGTGGATCTATCAGAATATCCCGGTGATCGAGGTTGGGCCTTTGGCTTCAGGTGTGAACGATGCCCGCACGTTACGTGGCGTCAGGCTGCAGATTGGCGATAAAGACTGGATTTTCATCGAGCCTGACAGCGGGGTGTTCTACAAGGCCCTCACGCCAGCCGAAGGCAGCTCGGAACTCGGGTTTGCCCGTGTTGAAGCGGCAGACGAGATCAATGAGTTCATTCGGGTTTCGGAGCAGTACCGAGTCTTTCGCGAGCGTCCCAATGCCGTGGTGGATCAGGAAAACATCGCACGTCTGCTGTTTGATCTGCTGGACGAGTCGGAAAGGGCTGCGTGGAATCTTTCCTGGGACAAGGCCATCCACAGCTATGACGATTATGCGCAATGGTGCAAGGCCAACGGCGAGAAGAACGAGTTGTTGGCCATTGGTCGTAACGTGCTGTCGGGTGAGGAGATCCAGAAAAAATTCGTCGATCTGGTCAAGGCCAGCGTTCCCGACTTCAGGAAAGTTGCCGAACGAAGCCTGCCCGAGCAACAGCACATTGTGGAGGTGCTCAATAAACTTCTGCCGGTGCAGGGCTCGAAGGCCAAGTGGGAGGCGTTGAATCTGCAGAGTGTGGTCACGCCCAAGGCGGCGAAGACTGTTCTCGGGCAGATCAAAGGTGCCAACCTTGCGTTTGCGCACATTCATACCGAGTCGGGAGAGCGAATCGTGTATTACGCGCTGTCCGGCGGTCAGCGCGCCAAGGACCTGAGGCTGCAACTCGACATGGCCGAAGGCAGCGAGCGCGTCATCGATGGCGTGATCTTTCGCGACGCTCGTGCCCGTATGGCGGGGCGTGAGCCTGACCCGACGTTCACCAGCCTGCCGGTGGTGCGCGATGCAAACCACCTTGTGGTCAGGGAGTTCTCTCGTCACGTGGATTCCGAGCGCCTGATCGCGACCATCATCAAGCAAGACATGGCGTCCACCCCGCTGGTCCACATCAAGTTCTTTACGGTGCTCGATACCTGCCGGTCATGCGGTGGATTTGTCTTGCCGCGTCTGAAACTCGACTTTCCCGATGCGCTGTTTTCGGTGACGTACATGAAGAATTACGCGCCGGGCTGATGCGCTTTGAGCGTCTCGCAGGCTTTCTGACGTGCAGTTTTTGGCGTGCGGTCTGTTGCCGATTGATACCGTTGAGTGCTGTTCGGGCCTTAACGCTGCTAGGCTTGGCATCCATTACCCATGAACCCGAACCTTCCGATGCTCGAACGCCTGCTGATCCTGATCGCCCTGACCCTGGCCACGCCTGTGGCCTGGGCGATCACGATCTATAAAACCACTGATGCCGATGGCGTCGTCTCATTCTCGGACCGCGCCTCGCCTGGTGCGTCCGTGATGGTGTTCCGGGACCGGATGGTGGAGCGCATCGATCAGCAGGTGCACCTGAGCATCCGGCGTGACAGGGGCGTACACAGCCTTTACGTGCGCAACGACTTGTATGCGCCGGTCGAAGTCGAGTTGAAACTGTCCAGTGTGACGAACGTGCTGGGCGTGGCAGGCTCGTCGACAACCCTGCGCCGCACGATCCCGGCGCGAACCAACGAGCGTGTGGTGGTGTTGAGCCCCAAGGTGGCGAGCAAGGCGATGAATTACGCGTCGATGCTGACCTCGACCCTGGGCGACCCACGCAGCACGGCGCAGTCCTATCGTTATCCGCTGCCCTGGATCGGCGGCCCGTTTCGCCTGACCCAAGGGCCGAATGGCAAGTACAGTCACTTCGGTGTCAAAGGACGCTACGCAATGGACATTGCCATGCCCGAAGGCACGCCGATCATTGCGGCGCGTGGCGGCACGGTGATCAAGGTCGAGAACAGCCAGTCAGGCCGGGGTTCGAACGCCTCGGGCAACTTCGTGCGCATCCTGCATGACGACGGCACCATGGGCGTCTATCTGCACCTGATGCAGGGCTCGGTGAGCGTCAATGAAGGGCAACGGGTAAGGGTGGGCAGTCCGCTGGCGCGCTCCGGCAATACCGGCAACAGCACCGGCCCGCACCTGCACTTCGTCGTGCAGCGCAACACCGGCCATGAACTGGTCTCCATCCCCTACGAATTCGCCCAGCCTGTGCAGAGCCTGCCCAACTTTGCGGTGGGCGGGAATTAGTCTGACGTTCGTCCTGATCGTGCCCATGCTCCGCGTTGGCACGATCAATCAAGAACTGGCGAGCAAGCCTCAATCCAGCTTCAGCACCTTGGCCAGGACGATCTTGGGGCCTTTCATCTTTTTGATGATGATGCGCAGGCCTTCGACTTCCATCTGCTCTTCTTCTTCCGGCACCCGCTTGAGGGTTTCGTAGATCAGGCCTGCCAGGGTTTCGGCTTCGATGTGGTCCAGGTCGATGCCCAGCAGACGCTCGATCTTGAACAGCGGCGTGTCGCCCCGCACCAGCAGCTTGCCCGGCTGATAGGCCAGGATGCCGCGCTCCACCTTGCGGTGTTCGTCCTGAATGTCGCCGACCAGCACTTCCAGCACGTCTTCCATGGTCAGGTAGCCGATGATCTTGCCATCGGCTTCTTCAACCACGGCAAAGTGCGCGCCGCCCTTGCGGAACTGCTCAAGCAATTGGGACAGCGGCATGTGCCGGGAAACACGTTCCAGCGGGCGGGTCAGCTCGGCGAGGTTGAACGACTCGGGAAGGTGGTCCAGGTCAGCCAGTTCCAGCAGCAGATCCTTGATGTGCAAAAGACCGACGAACTCGCCGCGTTCGGCGTCGTATACCGGGTAACGACTGAATTTGTGGCGACGGAACAGCGCCAGGATTTCCTTGAGCGGTGCGTTGAAATCCAGCGTGACCATGTCTTCGCGGGAGTTGGCCCAGTCCACGACTTCCAGCTCGCCCATTTCCACGGCAGAGGCCAGCACGCGCATGCCCTGGTCGCTGGGGTCCTGGCCGCGGCTGGAGTGCAGGATCAGTTTCAGTTCGTCGCGGCTGTAACTGTGTTCGTGATGCGGGCCGGGTTCGCCCTGGCCGGCAATGCGCAGAATGGCGTTGGCGCTGGCGTTGAGCAGGTAGATCGCCGGGTACATGAGCCAGTAGAACAGGTACAGCGGCGCAGCAGTCCACAGCGACAGCAGCTCCGGCTTGCGGATCGCCCAGGATTTGGGGGCCAGCTCACCGATCACGATGTGCAGGTACGAAATGATGAAGAAGGCAGTGAAGAACGAAATACCTTTGACCAGTTCCGGCGTATCGACGCCCATCGCACTGAGCAGCGGCTCCAGCAGGTGAGCGAAGGCCGGCTCACCGACCCAGCCAAGCCCCAGAGAGGCGAGGGTGATACCCAGCTGACAGGCCGACAGGTAGGCATCGAGCTGGCCGTGTACCTTGCGCAGGATGTGTCCGCGCCAGCCGTTCTTGTCGGCAATCGCCTCGACCCGCGTGGAACGCAGTTTGACCATGGCAAATTCCGCCGCAACGAAGAAACCGTTGAGCAGAACCAGGAACAGCGCAAAAAGAATCATGCCGAAGTCGGCAAAGAGTGAAGACAGGTTGAAACTAGGGGAAGGGTCCATGGTGGGGTTTTACGGGGTCCGTTCTAACAGAATAAGAGGTGATGCTGCGCCGAAAAAGCGCCATGAACCCGGCAATGTAGCGGCTGTACAAGCGATTGCCTAGTAGTCTGAGTCGTCGCTTTCGGGTTTGGACATCTGGCTGGTGGCAAAATGGCAGGTGAAAACGCTGCCCTTGTTCGGCACGCTGTTGATTTCAAGGGTGCCGCGATGACGCAGCAGCACGTGCTTGACGATCGCCAGCCCCAGCCCTGTGCCGCCAGTATTCGACGCACGGCTGGTGTCGACCCGGTAGAAGCGCTCGGTCAGACGCGGCAGGTGCTTGGTGTCGATGCCGATTCCCGAATCCTGCACACTCAGGTGCGCGCCACGCTCGTCTGTCCACCAGCGGATGCGGATAGTGCCTTCTGCAGGTGTGTACTTGACCGCATTGAAAATCAGGTTGGAAAACGCACTGCGCAGCTCGGTTTCGCTGCCCTTGAGCCGCATCTCGCTTTCGATGCTGAGGCTGATCTGCTGATTCTTGCTGCCTGACAGCGCGTTGGCGTCGGCTTTGATGGTCTTGAGCAGGTTGCTGACGACCACCGGGTGATTGTCCGACGGGTAATCAGTGGCTTCGAGCTTGGCCAGCAACAGCAAGTCGTTGAGCAGCGTCTGCATGCGCCCACCCTGCTGGTGCATCTGCTGCAGCGCCCGCACCCAGCGTGGATTCACTTCATCCACGTTATCGAGCAGGGTTTCCAGGTAGCCGAAGATGACCGTCAGCGGTGTGCGCAATTCATGGGAGACGTTGGCGACGAAGTCCTTGCGCATCTGCTCCAGCTGGTGGATGCGCGTGACATCGCGCACCAGCATCAGGTGTTCGTTGTTGCCGTAACGGGTAATCAGCAGCTGTATGCGCAAGTGATCGTTGGTGGGCGAGGGGATTTCCAGCGGTTCGGCGTAGTTGCCTTGCGCGAAGTATTCCTTGAAGCGCGGGTGACGCACCAGATTGGTCACCGGCTGGCCGCTGTCCTGCGGCGTCTTGAGACCCAGCAGGGTTTCGGAAGCGCGGTTCCACCACTCCAGATTGCCCTCGCTGTCGAGCATGATCACCGCGTCCTTGAGGGCAGCGGTGGATTCCTGGACTCTGTCGATCACGGCCTGCAGACGGCCTCTGACCCGCTGGTCGCGGCGTTGCAGGTGATAGATGCTGTCGAAGACTTCGCCCCACAGGCCGTAGCCATCCGGTGGCGGTTCGTCAGCCTTGTGGCTGCTCAGCCACTCGTGCAGACGCAGCAGTTGCTTGAGGGTCCAGGCCAGATACAGGCCCAGTCCGATGGACAGGCTCCAGCCGTACTGTCCGCTGATCAGGCCGACCAGCAGGCAGGCGGTCACCAGCAGCAACATGTGGCGTATCAGCGTGCCATGCCAATTTTGGTTCAATTAAGGGTAAATCCTTGTCTGGTGCACGCTGGCCGGTGCCCTGTGTCTGCGAAAACGACTGTCAGCTTTTCGTGGAAAAGCGATAGCCGGTGCCGCGCACGGTTTGTACCAGATTTTCATAAGCGTCACCCAGGGCTTTGCGCAGGCGGCGAATGTGAACATCCACAGTGCGCTCCTCGACATAAACGTTGCCGCCCCAGACCTGGTCCAGTAACTGACCACGGGTGTAGGCGCGTTCCTGATGGGTCATGAAGAATTGCAGAAGGCGGTATTCGGTCGGGCCCATTTCTGCCGGTTTGCCATCGATGGTAACGCGGTGGCTGATCGGGTCGAGCAGCAGGCCACCGACTTCGATGGGTGCTTCACCGTCCGTCGGCCCGGCACGACGCAGCACGGCCTTGAGGCGCGCCACGAGTTCCCGAGGGGAAAACGGCTTGGTGATGTAATCGTCAGCGCCCACTTCCAGGCCCTGAATCTTGTTGTCTTCCTCGCCCTTGGCCGTGAGCATGATGATCGGGATGTCCCCGGTCAGCTCATCGCGCTTGAGACGACGCGCCAGTTCGATGCCTGAGGTTCCGGGCAGCATCCAGTCGAGCAGAATCAGGTCCGGCTTGCGATCAACGATGATCGCGTGGGCCTGCTGAGAGTTTTCGGCTTCAATACAGTCGTAGCCGGCCATTTCCAACGCAACGGCGATCATTTCGCGAATAGGCGCTTCGTCGTCAACGATCAGAATGCTCCTGCCAACCATGCTTGAACCTCGTGTCATTTAACTGTCTTGGGGCGCATTAGATAACGGAATTATTGCAGTCGTGTGACAGGTTGGGATGAGGCTATCACGCATGCCATCGGCCGACTAAGCTGGGTGGGCTGTCTCGAACTCATTTCTACGATAAAAAAGAGGATGTACCCGATGGCTAATGTCTCTACTTCACTCAAGTGTCTGCTGGCTGCCGCCGCCCTTGTATCGTCCGCACTGGCCTTCGCAGCCGAGCCTGCTATGGAGAAGGACGGCAAACTGGTCGATCATGAAGGCATGGCGCTCTACACCTTCGATAAGGACAGCACGGGCAAATCCGCCTGTAACGATCAGTGTGCGATCAACTGGCCGCCGCTTGCCGCCGAAGCCGACAGTTCGGCCGAGGGCAAGTGGACAGTGATCACCCGTGACGACAAGACCCGGCAGTGGGCTTACGACGGCAAGCCGCTCTACACCTTCAAGAGCGACACCAAGGCGGGAGAGGTCACCGGTGACGGCAAGGGCGGTGTCTGGCACGTGGCCAAACCCTGAGGCATGAAGCCATTGGGTGATCAGCGCACCGCGTAGTCGGCGACAATCCCCAGGAAGATCGCCAGCCCTGCCCAATGGTTATGGAGAAAAGCCTTGAAGCACGCGTCCCGCTCGCGCAGGCGCGTGCTCCAGAACTCCCAGGCAAAGCAGCCTGCGGCGACTGCCAGACCTGCGTAGAAACACATCCCCAGCTCGAACCGCGAACCGGCGAGCATCAGGCATCCCAGTGCCAGACCCTGCAACGTCAGAATGATCACGCGGTCCGCATCGCCGAACAGCACGGCGGTGGATTTCACACCGATCTTCAGGTCGTCGTCGCGGTCCACCATGGCGTAGTAGGTGTCGTAGCCGACCGTCCACAACAGGTTGGCGATGTAGAGCAGCCAGGCAGCGGCAGGCAAGTCGCCGGTCTCGGCCGTGAACGCCATCGGCATGCCCCACGAGAAGGCCGCACCCAGCACCACCTGCGGGTAATAGGTGTAGCGCTTCATGAAGGGGTAGCAGGCCGCCAGCGCCAGACCGCCGAATGACAGCCAGATGGTCGTTGCATTGGTGAACAGCACCAGCACAAAGCTCAGGCCCACCAGCACCGCGAACAGAATCAGTGCTTCCCGGCCGCTGACCTTGCCGCTGACCAGAGGCCGCTGCTCCGTACGCTTCACATGGCCGTCCACCTTGCGGTCGGCGTAATCGTTGATCACGCAGCCTGCTGCGCGCATCAGGAATACACCGACCGTGAAGATAAAAACGTTTGCCAGCGACGGCGAGCCCTTGCCGGCTATCCAGAGCGCCCACAATGTTGGCCACAGCAGCAGATAGACGCCGATCGGCTTGTCGATTCGCGTCAGCTGGACGAAGTCCCAGACGCGTGGATTCAGGCGATTCAGTGATTTGAGCAACGACAGGTACATCAGACGGGTTCCTTGTTCTGAACCAGGCTCAGGAAAGACGGCAGGAAGACTTCGGCGACCAGCACGCGCAACGGGCCGCGACTGAAACAGGAGCGGCGTGCCCACAGGCCTTTGGCAGAATCGGCAGGCGGCAGGCAGGTGGCAGGGTAACGGCAGACTTCGAGCGGGCCACGGTCGAATGCAGGGTCACTGAACAGCAACTCACCCAGTGAACGCGATCCCAGCGTGTCCATCTGCAACCCGCCGTTCTGCAGGGCGCTGCGGGCCGCCACGCTGCGGGCGAAGACCCAGCGGTTGCCATTGCCGAGCAGATACACTTCGCGAACCCAACCCTCGCTCGCTTCAGGCAGCGCCAGTGCGGCGCATTCGTCATCGCGTAACGACTGCCAGCCTTCGAACAGCGGAATGACGCTGAATCCTCCGTCGGACAGACGGTCCAAGCGACGGGTCAGGGAATCCTGATTGAACAGCCAGTCCAGAATCACCGGCGCGGGCGCATCGACCAACCGGTCGCGCTCAAGCCAGACTGGCGTCGTAAAGGCGGGGTTTTGCTGGGTCACGGTAAGCATGCGTCGGCAGTTATCGGGGCGGCGAGCTTATCACGATTGATGACCCCGACAGCCGGGGGGAAGACAGCCAGTTATATAAACGGGCTTGCATCCCGGACTGCCGATCAGTACAACGCCCCTTCAAGCGGCGAACGACCGCTGCGCCAATACTCAGCCTGATGAATAGAGAACCGAACCATGAAGAAGTGGCAATGCATTGTCTGTGGTCTGATTTACAACGAAGCCGATGGCTGGCCGGATGACGGCATCGCGCCGGGCACGCTCTGGCAGGATGTACCGGAAGACTGGCTGTGCCCCGACTGTGGCGTCGGCAAGATGGACTTTGAAATGATCGAAATCGGTTGATCCACCTCACTCGGGAAACAGCAATGAGCGCACCTGTCGTCATCATCGGTACCGGCCTTGCGGGCTACAACCTCGCTCGGGAATTTCGCAAGCTGGACAGCGAAACGCCGCTGTTGCTGATCACTGCCGATGACGGCCGGTCGTACTCCAAGCCCATGCTGTCCACCGGGTTTGGCAAGAACAAGGAGGCCGACGGGCTGAGCATGGCCGAGCCTGGCGCCATGGCCGACCAATTGAAGGCTGAAGTGCGCACGCACACGCGCATCAGCGGTATCGATCCCGGCCACAAGCGCCTGTGGATCGGTGAAGAGGCTGTGTATTACCGCGATCTGGTGCTGGCCTGGGGCGCTGAAACCATCCGCGTGCCGATCGAGGGCGACGCAGCGGATGCGGTGTTCCCGATCAACGATCTGCAGGACTACGCGCGCTTTCGGGCGGCCGCTGCCGGCAAGCGCCGTGTACTGATTCTGGGTGCAGGCCTGATCGGCTGCGAATTTGCCAACGACCTGATGCTGGGCGGCTACGAAGTGGATCTGGTCGCGCCCTGTGAACACGTCATGCCAACGCTGCTGCCCGCCGCCGCCGCGGCGGCTGTGCAGATAGGGCTCGAAGGGCTGGGCGCGCGTTTCCACCTGGGGCCGGTGCTCACGCGCCTGCAACGCAGTGGTGAGGGGCTGGAAGCCCATTTGTCCGACGGTCAGGTGATCACCTGCGATCTGGTGGTGTCGGCTATCGGCCTGCGGCCCAGAATCGATCTGGCGGCAGCCGCAGGTTTGCAGACCGGACGCGGCATTCTGGTTGATCGTTATCTGCAGACGTCGCACGCCAACATCCATGCGCTGGGCGACTGCGCGGAAGTCGACGGCTTGAACCTGCTGTACGTGATGCCCCTGATGAGCTGCGCAAGAGCCTTGGCCCAGACCCTGGCCGGAACACCCACGTCGGTGAAATACGGGCCGATGCCGATCACTGTCAAGACGCCTGCCTGCCCGCTGGTGGTTTCGCCGCCTCCGCGTGGAACACAGGGTGTCTGGAGCGTCGAAGGGCAGGGCGCCGACATCAAGGCACTGTGTCACGACGCCGAGGGACAATTGCTGGGTTACGCGTTGACCGGCGCCGCCGTTATGGAAAAACTCGCCCTGAACAAGGCGTTACCTGCGTTATTGGCATAATTTCGCGTCATTTTGTCGGATAGAACACTTATTTGTACCGATAAACCTCGTCCATCCACTGGCGCAGGTAACGTCGGCATGCCATCCTCGCTCTCGTCTGCCGCTACGTAGAGCCGTCGCGGCGCCTTGTTACTGTTTGCCATAAGCAGTACGGAACATAAAAACAAAAACCGTAAAAGAGGCTTCATATGCGTAAACCACAACTTGCAGCCGCCATTGCTGAAAAGGCGGATCTGACCAAAGATCAATCCAACCGTGTTCTCAATGCCATTCTTGAAGAAATCACCGGCGCTCTGTCTCGCAAGGACAGTGTCACCCTGGTTGGCTTCGGTACATTCCTGCAACGCCATCGTGGAGCCCGTACCGGCAAGAATCCGCAAACCGGCGAACCGGTGAAAATCAAGGCAAGCAACACGGTTGCCTTCAAACCGGGCAAAGCCTTGAAAGACAGCGTCAATCCCGAGCCAGCCAAAAAGAAGAAATCCTGATAACAACGGCTTGCCTCGGCGGGAGGTAAGCAGTGAGCGACGGGCACATCAGTCAGACTGGGTGCCCGTTTTTCATGCGCGCAGAACAACCGTGGCGTCAATGTCGTCGCGTTGACCCTTCGTAAGAAGTTTCCTACTTGATTGCACTCGTCTGCCTTCCAACAGCTCAGTCTTTCCTGACTTTTTATCGTTGCTCATTCCCTTAAAGTCCCGCTCCCGCAGCTTTTCTGGCTCGCGGCGCTGAACACTAAATCTTGGGAAGTCAAAAATGAATAAGCTATGGAAGTTCGCTGCTGTTGCAACCCTGATCGCCGCCACCTCGGGCTGCGTCAGCTACAACGTGAGCCAGCCGACTGCACCACTGGAAGGCACCGTCAAAACCGATCTGAAGGCTGACGTGAAAGTGGGCGGCACCATCAGTGGCGAGTCCTCCACCAACGTACTGTTCAACTTCCTGAGCATCGGTGGCGATACCCAGTTCGCGGACGGCGTTGCCTACGGCGGTGCGAGCGGCGGCGGAATGGGCCTGGCACTTCCAGACCCGGTATCGACGGCCAAGGCTGCCGCAGCCTACAAGGCTGTCAAATCTTCCGGTGCCGACCTGATCGTTGCGCCGCGTTATGAAGTCAACGTGAAGGACTACTTCATCTTCAAGAAGGTGAATGTGAAGGTTACGGGTAACAAGGGCAGCATCAGCAGCATCCGCTGATTGATCGCCGAAGTGCTGCCGTGCCCGTCAGGGCAGCACTCACGAGCTGAAAAAATTGTCTCGATTCTCGCCGAAAATAAGAATTTTCCTACAGGAAACAGGCGGATAAGCCGCTACACTGCGCCGCCGATTCTGACCGCCGGTTCGAACTCTTGCTGAGGCTGTTACATGAAATTTCGCTTTCTTCTCTGGATGCTGGGCCTGTTGATGGGCCGCGCCAGTCGTAACAACCCTGCGTTCCAGCAACAATTGGCGGGCAAGGACCTGACGTTCCAGTTGCAGACAACAGACGGCAGGATCGCCCGCCACTTCGTGGTTCGTGATCAGCGTATTCACAGTGTGAAAGGGCTGGCTGCAGAGCCTGCGTTTGCCATCTCGTTTCGCGATGCCGCATTCGGCTTTGCCACTCTGCAGGCCAAGAACAAGCAGCTGGCCTTTATGCAGGGCATCCAGGACAAGGACATTCAGATCAAGGGTAATCCAGCCCTGGTGATCTGGTTCCAGGGCCTCACCAAATATCTCAAGCCTAAAAAGAAGACCGGCTGATCAAGGTAGCTGAAGTCCGCCAGACGCCTTGTGCAAGGCGCGCAGGTGATCACCCATCTGTTTGAGGTTGGCTTCGTTTGCGGCGATTTCCTTCGCACGTTCCGGACCCAGCAACGCGCGTACTTCCTTGTCGAGGTCGCCCGTCAGGCGCTTGAGTTGCTTCTGGCGCTGGCTGCTCTCGCTTTCCAGCTGTTGCCATTCCGTAGCCTGCGGCAAGCCGTAACCTCTGCTGCCGAGCAATTCTGCAGGGCGGCTGAGGAAGCCGCTGCTGGCCAGCAGTTCCTGCAAGGTGCCGGTCGCTTTCGAGACGCGGCCGTCTTTCTGCTCCCGAGCCCCGAGATAGCTCTGCTTCACTTCGTCCTGGGCCAGCAGCAACTGTCGACGCAGGCTGGCCTGTTCCAGCAGCAGAATGGCGGCGCTGGTGCGCAGGTCAGCCTTGTCGAACCACTGACTGCGCTCGTGAGCAGGCAGACTCATCCAGTCTTCGACGGTGGTCTGCCGGATCGGCAGTTGCTTCTTCAGCACCTCGAACATGGCCTGATAGCGGTCGCGATAGGAATCGAAGCGGTAGCCAAGCCGTAACGCTTCCTTGGGATCGTCCAGCACGCTGGTATCAGCCAGACCACGCCCTTTGAGCACTTCGAGCAAGCCGTTGGGCAGGATGCTGTCCAGACCGACCAGCTTGGGGTTATGCGTACCGCTGCGAAGCAGCTTGAGGTTCTCCACCGCGCAGTTGTTCGACAGGAAGTAATAGTTGCCGTCGTAGCTCCAGTGCATTTCGGCGGCGTGCTGGACCAGCCCTTCGATTTCAGGGCGCGACAGCGTGATCGGTACCGACGCCAGACTGCGCAGTTCTGTCTTGGTGTATTCGTCGATTACCTGCGCCAGCGGCAGCACGAACAGTCGCGAAGGGTACGCGCCCATCAGGCCGTCCCAGCTGGATAACTGTACGTCTCCCACAAAGGCGCGGTAGGACAGGACCAGATGCTGGTCCAGGTCGAGCCGACAGTCCGGCCCGCGCGGGCGCCCCGGCTTGCAGATCACCAGACGCAGCATGCTGTGGCCCCAACGGCTCACCCAGTTCTGATTCGCCTCGGCCAACAGGTAGTCGACGGCGTAGACGCGTTCGGGGTCCAGCTTGCCCAGAGGCTCGCGGCCAAAATCACTGCCCGCGTTCAGGTACGGATAAAAGGTCGGGCAGGTCTCTTTCGCAGCAGGTGCCCAGCCGAAACGCTCCTTGTAGTAGGCGTACAGCGCAGGACGACGACAGGCGTAGGCCGGGTCGAGCAGGAAGTACTCCATGTTCACCGCCACGAACTCGAGCGGGCTGGTGGTCTCGTAGATGTCGGGACTGCGGGCAACCTGACCGTTATGTTCTTCTCGTTCGCCACGGCGTCCGACGTATTGTTGCCAGCCGGCAAGGTCCAGCAGGCGAGGATCGTCGCTCAGGGTGAAACGTCGTTCGGTCTGGCCGCGGCAGTCATCGGGCAGGCCGACGTTGCCCAGCGAGCTGTTGCGACGTGAACAGCGCACCAGCGTCGCCCGCTCGCTCGCCGACCACAGGCGTGCGCGGTCATAAATGTGAGTCAGCTCATGCAGAACGGTGGCGAGCATTTCCCGGCGTACCGTGCCGTGCGGCCGACCGGTCTGCGTCGTCGCGGCAGAGCCGTCGGTCAGCGCAGGCAACAGATGGGTATTGAGGTACAGCTGATAAGGGCCTGCCGCCTGGCCGTAGGCATTCTGCGGCATGTCACTGGACCAGCTCACGTTGACGGTGCGGTCCAGCGACTCGACGAAGCTGGGCGGCAGAGCGCGCATGGCCTCGTCGATCAGCGCCTGGCTGGCTTGCTGTTGGGCCGCATCAAGGCCGTTGGTCTGCAGCTCAAGCTTCAGGCTGGCTGAAGCATAAGTCCCGACCAGCGACAATGCGCCGGCAAGCAGCCAGACGCCAAGTCGCCTCACAGTGCGAGGATGGCTTCAGCCAGTGTCTGGTCGCTGGCATCGCGCGCTTCCGGCACGCGGGCACGCAGCGTATCGAAGGCCGCGTCGAGCTGGGCGCCATGGATGTCGCCGTTGCTGGCGACGTAGCTGGCTGCATCGTCCCGGGCTTCGCGCACGACTTTGGAGTCGCGGATCGAGGTGGTGGTGTCCGAGGTGAAGTCGATGGTACGACCAAATGCACGGACAATGATGTTACTCGTGGCAACAACGGTCTGAGCCTGGGCCAGGTCGGCCATCAGCAGCAGGCCAAGGGAAACAGCAATCAGCGGCGTACGCATGTCAGTAACATCTCCAGTTACGCAGAAGGGCAAAGTGGCTATTGGACGAGGATTGCCTGCGCCAGTTCAAGGTCGCTGGCACGAAGTTTTTCATCAGCCTGGCGCAGGCTGCGCAAGGCCGATTCGAGTCGGGCCCCGCGGATCTTGCCGTCGCTGGCGATGAACGCAGCAGCATCATCCTGAGCTGCCATGATCTGCTTGTTATCGAACGGTGAGCTGCTGACCTGGCTGGTGGCATACCCGGTCTTGACCAGGCCCTGCGTGGTTGAGTCGAAGGCATGGGCAGAACCCGTCCAGACCAGGCTGGCGAGAGAAGCGAGCAAAAGAGAGTGCAATGAACGCATGGCTTTCACGTACCGGCAAAACAGGCGTCAAGGCTAGCGCAATGCTCTGGCCGGAGCTACCCCGGCAGCTTGCAGGCCGCCGGAGGCACTCGTCAGATGGCCAGAATGGCCTGAGCCAGCTGGGCATCGGTGGAGTGCAGTTCAGGCAACTGCTGACGGATGTGCTGGAAGGCGCCTTCCAGTTGCGCACCGCGGATATCGCCGGCGCTGGCCACGAAGCTGGCGGCATCGTCACGTGCTGCGCGAACGATCTTGTCGTCCTTGAACGAAGACGAAATATCGGAGGTCGCATCGGTCGATGCCGCGACAGCGCCGACGACTGTGTCGGTCGTCACGATGAAGCTGGAGGCGTTGGCGCTTGCGGCAGCGGCAGTCAGCAGAACGGCAGCGCCAAAGGTACGTAGCAGGGACATGGTCGAATTCCGTCAGATGGAGTTACAGGCAGAGGTTGCGGGAGGCACAGGCTGTGTGCCAGGCCGATCAGGCGTCCAGCCTATATCAGCGCTGTCCGGCTTGCTATTGCAATACCGCGTTGAAACGCCATACGGCATACATGAAATGGTAACTGTACCGGCTTCTTTTTGTAACATTTAAAACTGTACTTGTTTTGCTTTTGAAATCCTTGCAGCGCAAATGACAAGACCCGATTCAGTTGCCTGAATCGGGTCTTGTATGAAGCAATTCGGGTTGCTGGCGGGAGACTTCAGCAGTCTGGGGCCAGCGGGCGCTGCGTTAGCGCCAGAACGGCTTGCTCAGCTCTTCGTAACGCTGTGCTTCGCTGATACCTGCGTCGGCCAGCAAACGTGCATCCAGGCGAGCCAGTTGATGGCGGCTGGAGAGACGACGCTGCCAGAGCATCAGGTTGGCGAACATGCGCAGAGGCAAGGACGATTTGGCAGTAGTGGCGGTGCTTTCGCTGAACAGATCGGAACTGATTGTACGTTCCATGGTGTGACTTCCTTCCGCTTGTGGCGGGATAAGTGAGTTGCTTGACTGGTGCCCATTCTCCGCTTGATTGGCCAGCCCCAATAGACACAGTTCATCTGTATTGTGAGGGTTCAGTTAACTGTTTATAGGGACTGTTTTGTTCGTTATTGGGGCAACTGTACCGGTCTGCACATTTTTAGTGCATTTTGCAGTGGGTCGCACTAAATCTGACTCACCTCATGCTACTTTTGACCAGTACAGCAGTACAGTTTTTTCAAGTACAGGGAGTAACAGTGGAAAGGTGGGCAACAAAACCATTTACTCACCTCCAACTGTCTTGTTCAGACGGGCAACATGCGACCGGTCTCTTCCAGATTCAGGTGCCAACTCAGTGCGTCGCGCAGTATGTGAGGCGTATGGCCACCGCGCTGGCAGGCGGCGTTGAAATAGTCGTTCAGCGCGGCGCGATAATCAGGATGAACACAGTTGTCGATGATCACCCGGGCGCGCTCACGCGGCGCCAGACCACGCAGATCCGCCAGACCCTGTTCGGTCACCAGAATGTCCACATCATGCTCGGTGTGATCGACATGGCTCACCATCGGCACCACGCTGGAAATCGAGCCGCCCTTGGCAATCGACTTGGTCACGAAGATGGCCAGATGCGCGTTGCGTGAGAAGTCGCCGGAGCCGCCGATGCCATTCATCATTCGCGTGCCGCACACATGGGTGGAGTTCACGTTGCCATACAGGTCGAACTCCAGGGCCGTGTTGATCCCGATGATACCCAGGCGGCGAATGACTTCCGGATGATTGGAGATTTCCTGCGGGCGCAGCACCAGTCTGGATTTGTAGCGATTGAAGTCGGCAAACACCTGAGCGTGCTTGGAGGCTGAAAGCGTCATGGAGCTGCCCGAGGCAAAGCTCAATTTGCCTGCATCGAACAGATCGAAGGTGGAATCCTGCAACACCTCCGAATACATGGTCATGTCATGGAAGGGCGAATCCAGCAAACCGTGCATGACTGCGTTGGCAATGGTCCCGATGCCTGCCTGTAATGGCATCAGGGTGTTGGTCAGCCGTTCTTCACGCACTTCATTCTTGAAGAACTCCACCAGGTGTTGGGCGATGGCCTGCGTTTCCACATCCGGTGGCAGCACAGTGGACGGGGAGTCAGGCTGGTTGCTGATGACGATGCCGATAATTTTGGCCGGATCGATCTTCACTGCATGGCTGCCAATCCGTGAATCGGCTTCCAGCACCGGAATCGGCAGGCGCGTAGGGCGGTAACTCGGAATGTAGACGTCATGCAGGCCTTCCAGCTCAAGCGGCTGGGCCAGATTGATCTCGACGATCACCTGCTTGGCGAGAATGGCGAAGCTGGCGGAGTTTCCCACCGAGGTGCTCAACACCAGATGACCGTCCTCGGTGATGGCGACGCATTCGATCACGGCCAGGTCGACGGCCTTGATCTGGCGATTGCGCAATTGCTCGACGGTATCGGACAGGTGCTGATCGATGAACATGACGGTGCCGTCGTTGATGGCGCGGCGCAACGTGCTGTCCACCTGGAACGGCATGCGCCGGGAAAGCACACCGGATTCGGTGAGTTGCTTGTCCAGATCGTTGCCCAGGCTGGCGCCTGTCATCAGGCTGATCTTCAGTGGCGAGGTCTTGGCGCGTTCGGCCAGCGCCTGGGGAACGGCTTTGGCTTCGCCTGCGCGGGTGAAGCCACTCATGCCGACGGTCATGCCATCTTCGATCAGGGCAGCGGCGTCGGCTGCGCTCATTACCTTGCTCATCAGGGAGGGCAGGCGGATACGGTCACGGTACATGGATTCTTTCTCGGAGGTGGAGACGAGCGACAAGTCTAGAGAGTCGGGCCTTGTTCGTCCCGCTACCATGGTCGAATTTGAGGGCTCTAATTAGCGGGTCTCAGCGCAAAACACTGTTACGTGAAATGTAAAAAGCCCCGGTCGCAACGCGAGCCGGGGCTGTGCTGAAGCAGATGCAGGCTATGCGTTATCGACCGCCTTCACCATGTCCTCGATCACCTTTTTGGCGTCTCCGAACACCATCATGGTCTTGTCCAGATAGAACAGTTCGTTATCCAGACCGGCGTAGCCGCTGGCCATCGAGCGCTTGTTGACGATGATGGTCTTGGCCTTGAACGCTTCGAGGATCGGCATTCCGGCAATCGGCGATTTCGGATCGTTCTTGGCAGCCGGGTTGACCACGTCGTTGGCGCCGAGCACCAGCACCACGTCTGCCTGACCGAACTCGGAGTTGATGTCGTCCATCTCGAACACCTGGTCATAAGGCACTTCTGCCTCGGCCAGCAGCACGTTCATGTGGCCTGGCATGCGTCCTGCCACCGGATGGATCGCGTATTTCACCGTGACGCCGTGATGCACCAGCTTCTCGGTCAACTCCTTGAGCGCGTGCTGGGCACGTGCCACTGCCAGACCGTAGCCCGGCACGATGATTACCGTGTCGGCATTGGTCAGCAGGAAGGTGGCGTCGTCCGCCGAACCGGATTTCACCGGGCGTGCTTCCTTGGCACCCGCCGGGCCAGCCGTGTCCGTTGCGCCGCCGAAGCCGCCGCCGATGACATTGAAGAAGGAGCGGTTCATCGCCTTGCACATGATGTACGACAGGATCGCCCCGGAAGAGCCCACCAGCGAACCGGCGATGATCAGCATCGAGTTGTTCAACGAGAAACCGATGCCCGCTGCCGCCCAGCCCGAATAGCTGTTGAGCATCGAGACCACCACCGGCATGTCGGCTCCGCCAATCGGGATGATCAGCAGAACGCCGATCACGAATGCCAGGGCGAGCATGATGGCGAACGCGGTCAGGCTGCCGGTGAACATGAATGTCAGACCGAAGAACAGTGTGGCCAGGCCGAGAATCAGGTTCAGCTTGTGCTGCCCGGCAAACTGTACGGGTGCCCCCTGAAACAGACGAAACCTGTACTTGCCTGACAGCTTGCCGAACGCAATTACCGAGCCGGAGAAGGTGATCGCACCAATCGCCGCGCCCAGGAACAGTTCCAGACGATTGCCGGTCGGGATGGCGTCGCCCAGGTTGCGAACGATACCCAGCGACTGAGGCTCGACCACCGCCGCGATGGCAATGAACACCGCTGCCAGACCGATCATGCTGTGCATGAAGGCCACCAGCTCCGGCATCTTGGTCATCTCGACGCGCTTGGCCATGATCGAACCGGCTGTGCCGCCGACCAACAGGCCGACGACTATATAGCCGATCCCTGCGCTGGTGCCTTCAGCGGTCGACAAGGCCGCGAGCTTGAACACCAGGCCGATCGTTGTGATGACTGCCAGCCCCATGCCCAGCATGCCGAACAGGTTGCCACGGCGCGAAGTCGTCGGGTGGGACAGGCCTTTGAGTGCCTGGATGAAGCAGATCGACGCGATCAGATACAGCAGCGTTACCAGATTCATACTCATGGCTTCTGCACCTCGTCTTTCGCTTTAGGTGCCTTTTTCTTGAACATTTCCAGCATCCGCCGGGTAACCAGAAAGCCGCCGAACACGTTGACCGCGGCCAGCGCGACCGCCAGCGTGCCCATGGTCTTGCCCAGCGGAGTGACCGTGAGCGCGGCGGCGAGCATCGCACCTACAATCACGATCGCGGAGATAGCGTTGGTCACGGCCATCAATGGCGTGTGCAGCGCAGGCGTCACGTTCCAGACCACGTGGTAGCCAACATAGATCGCCAGCACGAAAATGATCAGGTTGTAGATGCCCGGGGAGATCAACTCTTCCATTGGTGTGTCCTCAGCCGTTCTTGCGGATGACCTGGCCGTCGCGGCACATCAGGCACGCGGCGACGATGTCGTCTTCCAGGTTGATCGAGAATGCGCCGTCCTTGTCGAACAGCAGCTTCATGAAGTCCAGCAGGTTGCGCGCGTACAGCGCCGAGGCATCGGCGGCGACCAGCGCTGGCAGATTGGTGTGGCCGACGATGGTCACGCCATGCTCGATCGTGACCTGATCCGCTACGGTGAGCGGGCAGTTGCCACCCTGCGCGGCAGCGAGGTCGATCACCACGGAGCCCGGTTTCATCTGTGCCACGGTCTCGGCGCTCAGGAGTACCGGTGCCTTGCGGCCGGGGATCAGCGCGGTGGTGATGACGATGTCCGAAAGCTTTGCGCGTTCATGCACGGCGACAGCCTGACGCTGCATCCAGCTGGCGGGCATGGGGCGTGCGTAACCACCGACGCCTTCAGCGCATTCGCGCTCTTCGTCGGTCTCGTAAGGGACATCTATGAATTTCGCACCCAGCGATTCGATCTGCTCTTTCACAGCCGGTCGCACGTCCGACGCTTCGACCACTGCACCCAGACGCTTGGCAGTGGCGATCGCCTGCAGGCCGGCCACACCGGCGCCGAGGATCAGCACCCTGGCAGCTTTCACCGTTCCGGCGGCAGTCATCAGCATCGGCATGAAGCGCGGGTAGTGATGAGCGGCGAGCAGAACGGCCTTGTAACCGGCAATGTTGGCCTGCGACGACAGCACGTCCAGGCTCTGTGCTCGCGAGGTTCTTGGAGCGGCTTCAAGCGCGAAGGCGGTAATGCCACGCTCGGCCATCCGGGCGATGTTCTCGTTATTGAAGGGGTTGAGCATCCCGATCACGATCGTGCCGCTCTTTATAAGCGTCAGTTCGCTTTCATTCGGGGCCACGACCTTGAGGATAAGTTCGCTGGCGAAGGTGTCGTCGGCTCCGCTTATGGCGGCGCCTGCGGCCTCATAGGCACTGTCCGGTACGCTGGCATGAATGCCTGCTCCGCTTTGTACAGTGACGCTATGTCCCTGGCTGATCAGCTTCTTGATGGTCTCCGGGGTGGCAGCCACCCGGGTTTCACCTGACTGGGTTTCGAGAGGAACACCAATGTGCACGACAGAATCTCCTGCGCGATCTTTTTATCTTCATGAATAAACCAGTGCACTACGGCTGGTGCGTCTGGAGTAGCCGGTCAGCACGCCCCTGAATACAGGGAGCGCCGCATTTTGCAGGCGAAGTCAAAGGGCTTCAACACATTATGTAACGAGACTGAAAATTAACTACAAGTCATCCTGTGACCTATTGTCGCACAGGTCGCCTTCAGGCCTTTGTTTACGGGGCTTTTCTGAGTTTATAGCTGGATCGGGGTAAAGACCGACGTTTTTCCTGCACGCAGCCGAAAAACTGAAAAAAGGGCTTTATCCCTTATAAATAAAAGGTTTAAGGCATTGTTGAGCGTTATCGTACAACTGTTGTATATGCGACATATGCTTATATCTGTAGGTGATAAGCATCATGCACTACGCCTTGTCACAGAGGCTCAAGCCCTTACGGATGGCAGCGTGTAGCCATTTGCCTGATCAATGAGCCAGTCGCGGAAAGCCCGCAATGATGCTGATTCGACTTTTCGCTCCGGAATCATCAGGTGATAAGCCTTGTTACTCGGTAACGAACGGGCGTTGGCAATCACAAGGCGTTTTTCATGCAGCTCGCGCTGAATGAGGAAGGGTGGGATCAGCGCCACGCCCATGTCGTGCATGGCGGCTTGCGCAAGCATGGAGAACAGCTCGTAGCGAGGGCCTGTCATGTCGCGTGCGATGTTGAGGTTCTGAGCGTTGAACCACTGTCGCCAGGCGTAAGGGCGCGTGGTTTGCTGAAGCAGCGGCAGCTCGGCCAGCTCGCTCGCATCGAGATGCTCGCGGCCTTGCATGAAGGCGGGGCTGCAGACGGGCATGGAATTCTCACTCATCAGCCGATGTGCTTCGGTGCCCGACCACTCGGCATCGCCAAAGTAGATCGCGGCGTCGAAGTCGGTATCGGCGAACAGGAACGGACGTGTGCGATTGGTGAGGTTGACTGTCACTTCAGGGTGCCTGTTCTGGAAGTCCCTCAGGCGAGGCAGCAGCCACTGAGTGCCGAAGGTTGGCACCACGGCAAGCTCGATGACGCTCGTTCCCTGCTGACCCATGATCGACAGCGTGTCGCGCTCCACGGCATCCAGCTGCAGGGCGACCCGACGGCTGTAGGAAAGTCCGGCTTCCGTCAGCTTCACGCCGCGCCGTGAGCGCCGGAAAAGCTCGAGGCCAAGAAACGCTTCCAGACTACCGATCTGTCTGCATACGGCCCCTTGGGTGAGCGACAGTTCCTCGGCGGCCCTGGTGAAGCTCTCGTGGCGCGCGGCAGACTCGAAGCTGATCAGTGCGGTGGTGCTGGGTATCTTGCGTCTCATGTACGGTGTCCTCACTGATCGCTCTGATTTGTCGAGCTTTACAACGTTTCGGAGTGAGAAATTAGCACAACAGATTGAGGAATCCTCGTTTGTCGATGCGGCGATCCGGGTCTAGGATCAGGCACACACCATTCAGGCATACGTGAGGGCAGGTTATGAGCGGCAAAGCGAGTTTCAACTGGATCGATCCTCTTTTGCTGGATCAGCAGCTCACTGAAGAAGAGCGCATGGTTCGTGACAGCGCCGAACAGTTCGCCCAGAGCAAGCTTGCCCCGCGAGTACTGGAAGCCTTTCGGCATGAGCAGACAGATCCGGCCATCTTTCGCGAGATGGGTGAAATGGGATTGCTGGGTGCGACCATTCCAGAAGAGTTTGGCGGTAGCGGCCTTAATTATGTGTGCTATGGCCTTATTGCCCGTGAGGTCGAGCGTATCGACTCCGGTTACCGCTCCATGATGAGCGTGCAATCTTCGCTGGTCATGGTGCCGATCAATGAATTCGGTACGCAGGCGCAGAAACAGAAGTACCTGCCCAAACTGGCCTCCGGCGAATGGATTGGCTGTTTCGGTCTTACCGAGCCCAACCACGGTTCCGATCCGGGCGCCATGATCACCCGCGCCAAAAGTGTCGAGGGCGGCTATCGCCTGACCGGCAGCAAGATGTGGATCACCAATAGCCCGATTGCCGACGTGTTCGTGGTCTGGGCGAAGGATGACGCGGGTGATATCCGCGGCTTCGTTCTCGAGAAAGGCTGGGCGGGTCTCAGCGCTCCGGCGATCCACGGCAAGGTCGGTCTGCGAGCCTCCATCACCGGCGAGATCGTGATGGATAACGTATTCGTGCCCGAAGAGAACATCTTTCCGGACGTGCGCGGGCTCAAAGGGCCGTTCACTTGCCTGAACTCGGCACGCTACGGTATTTCCTGGGGGGCTTTGGGTGCTGCGGAGTTCTGCTGGCACACGGCTCGTCAGTACACGCTTGATCGACAGCAATTTGGTCGGCCTCTGGCGGCCAATCAGTTGATCCAGAAGAAACTGGCTGACATGCAGACCGAGATCACGCTGGCTCTGCAGGGCTGCCTGCGTCTGGGGCGCATGAAAGATGAGGGAACCGCTGCAGTGGAGATCACCTCGATCATGAAGCGCAATTCCTGCGGCAAGTCTCTGGATATCGCACGCATGGCGCGTGACATGCTTGGCGGTAACGGCATCTCCGACGAGTTTGGTATCGCACGCCATTTGGTCAATCTGGAAGTGGTCAATACCTATGAAGGCACGCACGACGTGCATGCGCTGATTCTGGGTCGTGCGCAGACCGGCATTCAGGCCTTCTATTAAGGAGGGCGGATCATGGGCGCGCTTTCTCATATCCGGGTGCTGGATCTGTCGCGTGTGCTGGCCGGTCCTTGGGCAGGGCAGATACTTGCCGACCTGGGTGCGGATGTCATCAAGGTCGAGCGGCCGGTATGCGGCGACGACACCCGCTCATGGGGGCCGCCGTTTCTGAAGGATGAGGCGGGGCAGAATACAACCGAGGCGGCTTACTACCTGTCGGCCAATCGGAACAAGCAATCGGTGACCATCGACTTCACGCGCCCTGAAGGTCAGCGGCTGGTGCGCGAGCTGGTGGCGAAGTCCGACATCGTGATCGAGAATTTCAAGGTGGGTGGGCTGGCGGCCTATGGTCTGGACTATGCGTCGTTAAAGGCTGTGAATCCGAAGCTTATCTATTGCTCCATCACCGGGTTTGGTCAGACAGGTCCTTATGCGAAGCGCGCGGGCTATGACTTCATGATTCAGGGGTTGGGCGGTTTGATGAGCCTGACTGGCCGACCTGATGGCGATGAAGGTGGCGGGCCTGTAAAGGTCGGGGTGGCGCTGACTGACATATTGACCGGGTTGTATTCGACGACCGCTATTCTTGCTGCGCTGGCCCATCGTGATCAAAGCGGCGTGGGTCAGTACATCGATATGGCATTGCTGGACGTGCAGGTCGCCTGCCTCGCCAATCAGGCAATGAATTACCTGACGACTGGAGTCGCGCCAAAGCGGCTGGGGAATGCCCATCCGAACATCGTGCCGTATCAGGACTTCCCGACTGCCGATGGGGATTTCATCCTCACTGTAGGCAACGACAGCCAGTTCCGTAAGTTTGCCGAGGTGGCGGGGCAGTCGCAGTGGGCGACAGATCCTCGTTTTCTCACTAATAAGCTGCGCGTGGCCAATCGGGGTGAGCTGATACCGCTGATACGCCAGGCAACCGTGTTCAAGACGACGGCGCAGTGGGTGGATGAGTTGGAAGCGGCAGGCGTGCCTTGTGGGCCGGTCAACGATCTGGCGCAGGTGTTTGACGATCCCCAGGTGCTTGCCCGCGGACTCGCTATTGAGTTGCCGCATGCATTGGGTGGTCGTGTGGCGCAGGTGGCCAGCCCGATCCGATTGTCCGAGACACCGGTGGAGTATCGGCGTGCGCCTCCCTTGCTGGGGGAGCATACAGCGCAGGTTCTGCAGGCGTTGCTCGGTATGAGTGGGGATGAGGTGGCGGCTCTCAAGGAGGCAGGCGTGTTGTAGCTATATATAGATAGGCCGGGTTTTGGCCGTCTCTATATAGCTATAGGCTTGGGATCCACTAATTTCATCTGATTTGAAAATAACGGTTGACGCGCTCGTTGAGGTGTCTATAATTCGCCCCACTTCC